>DATLQY010000040.1:0-11751 GCA_035534975.1 Pirellulales bacterium | reverse complement strand
CGATCGTACCTGGCCATGGCGAGTGGGCTGGCCGGCGTTCTGGTTCGCCGCGGCCGTTGGAGCCAAGGCGTCGGGCATGGTTTTTGGCCCGCTGTGCATGCTGGTCGTCGAACTGGAGCGTCTCCGCGGGGCAGGTTTTCAAGCTTTTATGCACTCGTTACGGCAGGTTCGAAACCTGCCCCACGTCCTCGGGCCACTTCGGCGCGACGCCGGCCAGGTGATGGCTATTGGCTTCGCGCTGGTCTTCATTTATTGCGGGTGCGACTGGAGACCCGAGCCGTCGTTCGTCGCCTGGGCTCACAAGCTGCCCGACTCGCCGGCCGCTCGCTCGATGGTCTGGTTTTCGGAACATTTGACGATCTTCAGCAACGCGGGCGAAGGTCTGGTTCGCCAGATCAAACACAACATGAAGGGGCACCACGGCGCCTATCTGCTCGGCACGAACTATCCACGCGCTGTCTGGTACTATTTTCCGCTCGCGCTGTGCGTCAAGCTGACCATACCGCTCTTGCTGGCGCTTCCGGCCTTGGCCATTTGGCGCCGCAGGGGTTTCGTCAATTGGGCGATGTTGTCAGCGGCCGCGTTACTGGTGTTCAGCTTCAACTGCCGGGTGCAAATTGGTATCCGGCTTGTGCTGCCACTGGTGGTGTTGCTCATCGTGGGGGTGGCGGCGGCGCTGGTCCGCGCCGCGAGCGAAGCGGGAACCGGCTGGCCAAGGCGGATCGTCGCGATCGGCGTCGTGGCGGGCGTCGGCTGGACAGCGGTCTCTTCGGTACGGGTGTGGCCCAACGGCCTGTGCTTCATCAACGAATTCTGGGGCGGTCCGCAAAGCGGCCATCTGTGTTTGAGCGACTCGAACTACGACTGGGGACAAGGAGTAAGGGAATTGGCCCAATGGCAGCGGGACGAGGGGCTTGAGCAACTCGACGTCTGGTACTTCGGCACCGATCCGGCCGTCAATCGGCCGCCGCTGCGCCATTTGCCGTTGCACACGCTGCCGCTTGCGCGTCCTGACGACGTAGCGGCATTCGCCCAGGCGCGTTACATCGCGGTCGGCACGACGCTTTTGTTCGGCACCGGTGATTGCGGCCCGACCTGCCGGCAAGCCAGCGAATTCTTTCGCCGTCGCGAGCCGTGCGCCCGCACGACGACGTTTTTGATCTATGACCTTGCCCCATCCAGCGCCGATGGTCCGGTAACTGTGGCCGAAAAGACGGCACGTGACAGCGGGAGCCGGCCATGACGTTCGACCGAGCGCGCAAGCGATTCGCGACGTGGCGACGTTGGGCGGCGGACCACCAACGGAGCTGGCAAATGGTGCTGATCGTCGCGGCGCTGACGGTGCTCGTTGGGCAATGGGGCCGGGCGGCGGCGCGCTTGGAAGACGGCGATTTCCACCTGCACTGGCAATTCGCCAACCGGTTCGTCCACAATCAGTTTCTGTACGCCGATGGGTTGCATGTTCCCTATCCGCCGTTTTGGGCCATGGCCTGGTCGCCGATCGCGGCGCTTTCGTTGCGAGCGGCGAAAATCGTCTGCTTTCCGCTGAGCCTGGCGGCGTTGGGCGGGTTACTGTTTCTGCTCGATCGTCTCACGCGCCGCCACTTGCCGTTGGGCCACGTACCGCGATTCTGGGCCACGGCGGCCGCGTTGGCCCTGGCCAGCCGGTTCCTGGTGCGCGAGCTGCCCGAGTGCGGACCGAACCTGGCGCTCGTTGCATTGACCTGGCTGGCGATTTATTTCTGGTCGCAACGACATGACGCCGCCGGCGGAGTTTGCTTGGGCCTGGCCACGGCACTGAAGTGTACGCCCGGCCTGTTCGTGATCTATTTCGCCTGGAAGCGGCAATGGAAGCTGGCCGTCGTGGCCCTGGTCACCGCCGGCGCGTGTACACTGGCCCCGGCGCTCTGGCAAGGACCTCGCGATTACGCCTGGCAAGCCGGCATCTGGTTGACAAACCTTCGCAACGCCGCGAACCAGCCCGACCCGTCGCTCGGCATTCTCGGTCAAGAGGAGCTCAAGAATCTGTCCCTCAAACCAGCGGTGGCCCGCTACTTGATGCGCCTTCCGCCAGGCCACATGAGTCGCTTGGAGCATGCCTGCTACATCGAATTCCTCGACCTCTCGCCGGCCGCGGCCGGCTGGGGCGTGAAACTGGCCTTGCTGGCCATGCTAGCCGCCACGGCGTGGTCGGCGCGCGGACCGATCGTGCGACGCGACGAACTGACTGTGATCTGGCAGTGCGCCGCGATTTCCACACTCATGTTGTTGCTTTCGCCGATCACCTGGTACCAGCACGCGGTGGCCATGGTGCCTGCGTTTTACCTTATCGCTCGCACGGCGGCGGCCCGCGGCACCTTGCCACGGTCCACGGTGGTCGTTTTGGCGGCATTCGTCGTCATCAACCTGGTTCTGGCGCGCGGTTTGATCGGCCGCGAGGCATCGCAGTTGTTGGCCAGTTACCACCCCAACACATTTTTGTTCCTGGCATTGTTGGCGGCGACGCTGTCCGCCGCCCGACGCGAGGCTTTTAGTGCCGAGCCGGCGAATGGGGCCACCACGGTCATCTCCGCCGAGCGCCGGCGGAAGGCGGCATGAATGAGGCACCCATTGCGCTTCGCAGTTCGCCCTATCGGAGTTCTTACGAATACCGCGTCTGGTACCGGCCTGCTCGTCGTCCTGGGGCTGGCATTGCGGATGTACCACTACCTGCGCGGACCGTCGCTCTGGCACGACGAAGCGGCGCTGGTCATCAATGTCGTACAAAAAGGCTTCGGCGAGCTTCTCGGTCCACTATTCTTTTCCGAGGCCGCGCCGCCCCTTTTTCTGTGGTTGGAGCGCGCCGTTTCGTTGCTGTTTGGCGATGGCGTCTTTGCTTTGCGGCTCGTGCCGCTGGCGGCCAGTTGCCTGAGCCTCATATTGATGGTGCCGCTGGCGCGGTACTGCCTGGCGCCGGCGTCCGTCGGCTGGTGCATTCTGCTCTTCGCGTGTTCCGATCGCTTGCTTTGGCATGCGTGTGAAGCCAAGCAGTACTCGGTCGAAGCCTGCCTGGCCGTGGCGCTGTTGGTGTTGTACTTTCGGACGGCTGCCTGGCCGCTGGCGCGGCGCCTGGTATTGTTCGCGTTGTTGGCGCCGGCGACGCTCTGGCTGGCATACCCCGGCTGCTTTCTCTACGGCGCGCTCCTGCTTGCCTTCTTGAGTCACGTCCGCAAGGCGCGCCGTCCGGCGGCCTGGATGGCGTACGGCTTAATGAGCGCGGCGGTGTTTGGCTCGTTCGCGTTGCTTGTCGCCGGTCCGATGCAGGCTCAGCGCGATCAGGCGATTGTCGAGTGCTGGCAAGGAATGCGACAGTTTCCCGATTGGCGGCGCCCGGCGAGCGTGCCGCTGTGGACGGTGCAATCGACCCTGGACCTCGTGGGCTACGTCTGCAAGCCGATCGGCCCGTTCCTGGCCCCGTTGGGAGTCGTCGGCATCGTTTCCTTGTGGCGGCGCGGCGCGCGCGACGTACTGCTCCTGCTGTCGGCGCCGATTGGGTTGGGGTACGTCGCATCCTGCTTTCATCGTTATCCGTATGGTGGCATGCGGGTGATGGTCTATGCCTCGCCTGCCATCGTGCTGCTGGTGGCGGCCGGTGTCCCGCCCGCGCTCGACTGGCTGCGCGCAAGGCGACCCATCACCGCCGTGGCCCTGACCGCACTGCTGCTGGTTCCGCTCGCTCGCGCGGCCTATTACGTCGCGGTTCCCTGGCCAAGGGCCAATTGCGCGGCCGCGGCCGATTACGTCACACGTTCCCGGCTCCCCAGCGATCAGGTGGTCTCAAACCATTGGGAGTACCTCTATTACTTCCGCAAACTCGGTCCGGCGCACTTGCCGATGGATCAATACGCGCCGCCGGCGGAAGGCCGTGTGTGGGTGGTGGTCACCGGCGCCACACCGGCCGATCGGAAACCTTGCCTCGACCTGTATCAAGCCGGCGACTGGCAAATGCGCGAGCACCGCGACTTCGAGCGGACCACGGTGCTGTTGGTGGAGAAAAAACGAACCACCGTCGTTCGGTAGCCCGTACTGTTCAAGGTTCCGTAGCTGGCTTTGCAAGAACTGCTCGTAGCTTGCGTCTGCCTTCCACGGTACAATGAATCATGGATTTAAGTGGCGCGTCGGGATTGCTTTCATGCAAGGTTCATGATCGTGGGGACCCAAGATGACCGAGAAGGAGCACAACTTGCGGATCGCCGGATCGATCTCCGCCGAATTTGCGTGGGACGGCCAGTCGTTCCACGATGGGGATTGCGTTGCCTTGCTGGACGGCAAGGTTGTTGCGGTCGCCGACAATCCCGATGAAGCGATCTCGGCGTTACGAGCGATCGATCCGGATCCCAATCGTGGAATGGTCGTCGAAGTCACTGATCCGATGGTTGACGTAGTTCGACAAAAGCAAACATGACGACCGTCGTTTATCGCAGTCTCGACAACGCGGAGATCATTGACGTCGAGTTCTTGACATTGCAAGGTCGAAGTCGCTTGCTCAAACTCCTCGTCGATTCCGGATTTACCGGGAAAAGCAGCGTGATTCTCGGTGACGATGCCTTCGACCTGGTCCATGCCCACGTGCCACCTGCCCAAGCGGCTGGGGCCCTTCACGGTCCACAGAATCGCGGGTGGGTGACTTGCCGCATCCGCGAACTGCGTTTTCAGCGTACTCTGATTGCCATTGTCACGGAACTTTCTCCATTAACGCTACCACCGGACGTGCAGGGCATGGTTGGGTTGAGCTTCCTTCGCCAATTCGATCGGTGGGGTGCGGAGCAATCAACGGACGGGTGGCAATTCTTTCTTTCCAATGGCGTTGGTTAACCCTTCGTCGAACGCTGGGCGGATATGGCAATTAGTCCCACCTGGGCGACGATGGCCGTAACGACGGGATCGGTCCCTTGGAAGTTATTGCGGCGCACTAGCTCTCTCCTTTCTCAGTTTCAAAACCGGACCATCTGAGCGACACGCCGAGCGACCGGAAGTCCGCCCTAGCAAAGGCGACTTGCTTCTATTTCTTTTTCTTCTTCGCCCATCGCTTGGCCGCGCCCTTCTTGCCGGCGTCGCTGCGGAGCTTTTGCAGCGCGGCCGCGGATAGCTCGGCGGGGGTTGGTTTGTCGTCCATGTCGCCACCAGCCAGTCGACCACGGCTTCGGCTTCCGCCTCTTGAACCAGGTCCGCCGGCAACAGTAGTCCATCGCCACCGTCGCGTCGGATGGTGGTCAAAGTTTCCTCGGCATCGGTTTCGCTCGAATGATAGCGAACCCCCACGAAGGCCCCCGCGCCGGCGAGTCGGAGCGCGACGGCCCGGCCGATCCCCACTCCCGCCCCCGTGATCAGCGCTACGCGACCCGTAAGGTCGAATGAGGTGCCCTTGACGTTGTTGAATGGTATGCGGATCCTTCTGAAGCCGTCACCTCGGTTCCCTTGTCAGCAGTGTATACTACGATATATACTTTGAGGAATCGCTGCTTTCAATGCCAGGCTTGGGGGAGGTACTCGCAAATGGACAAGATTCGCGATCGCGTACCCAAAAAATCGCCTTACGAACGTGTGATCTTCAGCCTGCCGCCTGGGTTGGCGGGCGAGGCGCGGCGTTATGCCGACGCTTTTCATGAGGGGAACAACAGCGGTTTCGTAGCCGCGGCGATTCGCAACTATATCGACCAACTTCGCAAGACGCGCCACACGGCCCGGCTCCGCGCGTCGTATGCCGCCGCGGCTCGGCACGGGGCGGCCGTGGCCCGTGAGTGGGACGCCGTTTCTGAGGAGGCATGGCAGAAACTGGACGCCACGGAAGCACGAGGTCAGCCCTAAATGGCGCGTCGCCCATCGTTCCCACGACGCGGTTCAGTGTACCGTGTAGCCCTCGACCCGACCGTCGGCCACGAGATCCGCAGGACGCGGCCCGCAGTCGTCATCTCGAACGACCACATGAACGAGTTGGCCGCGACAATTCTCGTGATGCCCATCACGGCCGGTCACCATACTTACTTTCACTGGATCGAAGTGACACCACCGGAGGGCGGCCTCACCAAACCATCGAGCATCATCACCGAGCAGATCCGCACCATCGACAAAAGCCGACTTCGGCGGAGGCTCGGCGCCGTTCGTGCCCCGACGATGGAGAGCATCGAACAGGCGATCCGCGACCATTTTGGTTTGCCCGAGGGAAATCTGCTTGCGCCGTAAACGCCGACCTGAAGCCGGCACGAGATCGGGCAGGCGCTTGCTTGCCGGCCATCCGGGCTGGATCCTATACTTACACGTTTCACCGGTTTGAGGCAGGTGATCGCTACGATTTGGAGCTGATTGAGGAGCCATGAACCCGATTGCCTGGTCAAACGGCGCGGTACGGAGTATCGCATTCGCAATACTGCTTGCCGCCACCTGGCAAGCTCGCGCAACTTCCCAGGACGCCCCCGTGCTCGACGGCCGCGAAGAGCGGAACCTGGCGCTCGACCAGTTCCGGCCGAGGCCGAAATTGAAAGTGGCGGAACATGGTCCTCCCTGCGCCAGGTTTCCCGTGGTCGACGTCCACACGCACCCCAAAGTCCGTTTCCACCACGCGCCCGAGCTTCTCGACGAATTCATCCGGGTAATGGATGAACAGCGGATCGCCGTTTGCGTGAGCCTCGACGGCGGGCTGGGGGCGGCGTTCGACGAACACTCGCGGTATTTGGCGAAGTACCGCCAGAGGTTCGTGATCTTCGCCAACGTCGACTGGCAGGGAGACGGCGTCAAAGATGATCCGGCGACCTGGGATTGCCAACGACCGGATTTCGCGCGCCGCACCGCGGTCCTGCTCGCCGACGCGAAGCGCCAGGGCGCTTGCGGACTCAAGCTGTTCAAGGAATTTGGCCTGGGTTATAAGGACCCCGACGGCTCGCTCGTGGCGATCGACGACCCGCGCTGGGACCCGATTTGGACGGCCTGCGGCGAATTGGGCCTGCCCGTGATCATGCACACGGCCGATCCCTCGGCATTCTTCGAGCCGATCGACGAGCGCAATGAGCGTTGGGAAGAGTTGCACCGTCACCCGGAATGGAGCTTCTTCGGCCCACGATGGCCGTCGCGCGACGAGCTGCACGCGGCACGTAACCGCGTGATCGAACGTCACCCCAGGACGACCTACATCGCGGCCCATCTGGGCAATGACGGTGAGGACCTGGAGCAGCTTTCCGGCTGGCTCGACCGCTACCCGAACCTGGTCGTCGAGTTTGCGTCGCGGATCGCGGAACTGGGGCGGCAGCCGTATACCTCCCGGCAATTCTTCCTCCAATACGCCGATCGAATCATGTTTGGCACCGACGGCCCGCGCGCCTCCGGCCGGCTGCTGCCGCACTGGCGGTTTTTCGAGACATTCGACGAGTACTTTCCCTATGCCGAAAACGCTTTTCCGCCGCAGGGCTTCTGGAACATCTACGGTATCGGCCTGCCCGACGACGTGCTGCGAAAGGTGTACCACGAGAACGCCGCGCGAATCATTCCGGGCGTGAAGGACAAACTTGATGCGTACCGGGCGAAATACGAGGGAGAAAAATCGTGAAGAGCCGCTCCGGTCGTCCCATTTTCTCGTTACCGTCGAAAGCGGACGGAAATCGGAATCAATGACCATGGCCGCCAATCGCCGGGTGCCGAGCGTTCGTCGTCTATCGAAGCTGACGATTTCTCGGATTCTCGCCTGGGCCGACGCCTATCATGCGCGGCATGGCCGTTGGCCTACCCAAAACTCCGGCAAGTTCGACTGCGACGACGAGGACGGGAACATGACTTGGAGCGCCGTGCATCAGGCGTTGTTCGTCGGCTATCGCGGTTTGCCCGGCGGTTCTTCCCTGGCGCAATTGTTGGCCGCCGAGCGCGGCGCCCCTCACTATCCTCGCCGGCGTCAGCTCACGTTGAAGCGGATTCTCGCATGGGCCGACGCCTATCATGCGCGGCACGGCCGCTGGCCTACCCAACGCTCCGGTAAGCTCGACTGCGACGACGGCGAGGCGGCCGGCCTGACTTGGGCGGCCGTGCAACAGGCGTTGATCGCGGGCCTTCGCGGCTTGCCCGGTGGTTCTTCCTTGGCGCAATTGTTCGCTGTCGAGCGCGGCGTCGGTAGATCTCGCCGGCGGCACAGGCTCACGTTGCCGCGGGTTCTCGCATGGGCCGACGCCTACCATGCGCGCCTCGGGCGCTGGCCGACGCGCAGCTCGGGCCTGATCGAAAATGACCCCGCTATGACTTGGGAACTGGTCCACCTCGCGCTGCGATTCGGCCGGCACGGCTTGCCCGGCGGCTCGTCGCTCGCCCAATTCCTGGCCAAAGAGCGAGGCGTGCGCAGAAGGAAAACGCCGCCCCCACCGCTCGATTCCTGCCAGATTCTCATCTGGGCCGACGCCTACCGAGCGCGCCATGGGCGGTGGCCGACGCCTGATTCAGGCCCCGTTGAAGGCGCGGCGGGCGAAACCTGGTCGAAAATCGCGATGGCGCTCTTGTTCGGCATGCGCGGACTACCCGACGGCGGCTCGCTCGCCACTCTGCTCTCCCAACACGGGCAGGGTCGAGTAGGTGATCGTGGTCCAGACGACGACTAACGCTTCCGCCACTTGCCGCGCCACTCGGATAGCGGCTACGATACGATTTTTTACATGTGATGTCGAACTCCGGTGTCTTGCGGCCGAGCGGACCGAAATCGCCCGAAGGGAGCGCCATGGGGCACAAGAAGTCCACGGGACGCGAGTGGTCGCCGCGATTCTGGACCGGAATGAACTTCAGTGCCTGGTGGCGCCTTTTGGCCCGAAACCGTTTCGCCGTCGGGTGGCGTTTTTGGCCCCACGTCGTGCTGATTACGCTCGGCTCGCTGTTCCATTCGGCCTATCGCCGTTGGCACTGGTTCTGGAAGGGGCGGCATGCCGCGAAAGTGGAAATCCGCCACGAACCGCTCTTCATCGTAGGGCATTGGAGGGCGGGCACGACGCTGTTGCACGAGCTCCTTGTGCTTGACGAACGGCACACGTCGCCGACGACCTACGAGTGCCTGGTGCCGAACCATTTCTTGTTGAGCGAGGACTTCGCTCGCCGTTGGCTGACGTTCTTGCTCCCTGCGCACCGTCCGATGGACAACATGCCGGCGGGCTGGGACCGCCCACAGGAGGATGAATTCGCCCTTTGCAATCTGGGGCTTCCATCGCCTTACCTGCGGATCGCATTTCCAAACCATCCGCCGCAAGACACCGAATACCTGACGTTGGAAGGCATTCCGGCGGACGACCTTGCGCGTTGGAAGAGCGTCTTCCTGGGGTTCTTGCGGCAGATCACGTATCGAACGCCGAAACGGATCGTGCTCAAGAGCCCGCCGCACACCTGTCGCATCAAGACGCTGTTGGAACTGTTCCCAGCGGCGCGGTTCATCCACATAGTGCGAGATCCCTTCGTCCTGTTCCCGTCGACGATGAACCTCTGGAAAACGCTCTACAAGCGGCACGGTCTGCAAGAACCAACCTTCGAGGGCCTCGAAGAACACGTCTTCGAGACGTTCGAGCGAATGTATCGGCGGTTCGAGACCGACCGTGAATTGATCGCCGCGGACCGTTTTTGCGAGGTGCGTTACGAGGACCTCGTTCGCGACCCGATCGGCAATCTGCGTACGATTTACGAGAAGCTTGGCTTGGGCGAATTCGAGAACGTGCTGCCGGCGTTGGAGGACTATGTCGACGCGACCCAAGGCTATAAGACGAACGAATACGTGCTGACGCCGGATTTGCGAGATGAGATCTCGCGCCGTTGGATCGGGTACATCCGGAGGTACGGCTATGAGGAAAGGATCAGGCCATGACCACCCTCGTGCCACGACCGTCCAGCCGGCCGAACTGGTCTGGCTTGCCGTGGCCGGGCGGCGGTAGAATCCGCCGCCATGCGTCTTTCACGTCGAACTCGTGGACTGGTATTGATCGCCCTGACGGCGCTGATCCTTCGGATAGGCATGGTCTGGACGCTGGCGGGCGAATCGGCACGGCCGGTAACTTATGAACATGGAGAGATCGCCGACAACCTGCTGGCGGGGCGTGGATTCACCGTCAAGTTCCTGGGGGTCACAGGCGCCACGTCTCAGCAAGCCCCTTTCTACCCGACTGTGCTGGCGGCCTCTTACGGAGTTTTCGGCACGGGCTCGCCGAGGGCGCTGTTGGCGGTGCAGGTGCTGCAAGCCTTGGCCGGCACGGCGCTGGTGCTCACGGTCGTCTGGCTAGGCTGGTCGCTCGTGCCTCATCAGCCCACGGTGGGTTGGATTGCCGGTTGGGGCGCCGCTGTGTATCCCACCCATGTCTACATGGTCACGCACATGCAAGTCGCCCTCTGGGCGGCCCTGGTGCTCACGCTGCTTGTGGCCGTCGCCGCGTCGCCGCGCGGGCGAAGTTCCTGGTGGAAGGCCGTGTTGGCCGGCGTGCTGGCTGGTTTTCTGCTACTGGTCGAGCCGATCCTGGTCATCGCGTTGCCGATCGTCGCGGTCCTCTTGGCGGGCCGACCCAGTACGCGGGCGCCCCGGCATAAGCCCCCTGTTAATTCTTTCGCGTGCCCACCCCCAGACGATGGTGGGCCGTCGCTCGCCCAAGGCGAGCTTGTCCTACCCTACGATCGAAACCCCGATTTTTCCTGTTTCTCGCAATGCCGGACGGCCTCGATTCCGGAGCTATCCGAGGCGTGTCGCGGCGCCGCCGGCCTTGGTCCGCTCGCCCGCGTGGCGACAATGACGGCTTGCGCAGTGCTGATCGTGGCTCCTTGGCTGTGGCGAAATTACCGTGTCCACGATGAATTCGTTTTCGTCAAGTCGACCTTCGGTTACGCCTTCTGGCAAGGAAATAACTCGGCGAGCTGGGGTACCGACAAGGTCCCAAAGCGTTCGGCCGAGACGTTGCGGAACGACCACGACGGCACGCTGGCCGGAATGCACCAAGCGCTGTGGGAAGCCCGGCACGAGACACTCTACATCGACGACGTGCTGCTGGCCCCTACTGGCTACCATGAATTCACCGGACTCTCAGAGCCTGCGCGCTCGCGGTTGTTGGGGGCGCGCGCGTGGCGCTTCGTCCGCGACGAACCGGCCCGCTACCTGGGACTGTGTGTCCAACGATTGCGGTACTTCCTGCTGTTCGATGAGACCAACCCCAAGGCGGCCAACCTCGTGTACCGCGCGGCGACCGTCGTTTGGCTTACGTTGACATTGATCGGTTCGCTGGCGTTGCGCCTCAACTGGCGGCGGCTTTGGCCGACGTGGGCCATTTTCGCCGTCGTGACGGCGTTTCATACACTGACGATCGTCTCCGCTCGATTCCGGATCCCCATCGAGCCGCTCTCGTTCGTCTGGGCAGCCGGCGCGGTCGCGCCCTTGGTCGATAACCTATTGTCTGATTTCATGTTCCGTCCGAATGACGAGGCACGCGGGCGTGGATGGCGCCATCAGAATTCGGGTAACTTGCACAAGGTCTGGCGACTTTGACGAAAAGTTGCTAGATTTGCCCTATGCCTCATGCCAAATTGGTATACGATATAGCACTGGGCCGCCCACCGTATTCGTCCAGTTGCGCTAGAACGCATTGGATGGCTCTCGAATTGGACGGCGGTGCTCCTTTTGGACGGCTTGGTCCTTGGATTTCAGGGGACTGCCGGCCAATTGGCCGCTAAAGAGCCGTGGCAGTTGGCCGCGGGAGGGCCGGGCAGTTGGCCGCGGAAGGGCCG
>DATLQY010000039.1:0-5191 GCA_035534975.1 Pirellulales bacterium | reverse complement strand
CGGCTCAACAACGACGACTACCGCCGAATGCAACAGTTGATCGAGCAAGCGCGAAAGGAGGGTCAGTAAGATGGCGAGCACAGTTGCCCAGTACCTGGCTGAGGCACGGGTGGGACAAGACCCGGGGCACCCGCGCAGCAGGTCGGCGGGCGCCGGCCCACCATCGCCGCCGAAGGGTGGGCTGGCAGACCTGCGGCGCGGGTGCCTTTCCTGCTTTTGGAGTCGAAATTGGGGCGTGTCGCTTACTCCGCTTTTGTTGCGCGGCGTCCCGGCGCGTCGTTGCCCCGTTCACGGGGCGTTTCCGCGAAGCGGTATTCGGCCCGGCGTTTACGCCGGGTCGGCAAGCCCACTTACCCTCCTCCCCGTCCCAGCCCCGTTCACGGGGCTTTCATGGCTGAAGCCAACCAAGGTAAGCCCCGTGAACGGGGCTGGACAGTTCGCCTGGGCGATATGTGCCCGGCATAAATGCCGGGCCTATGACCGCTGCGCGGGATGCCCCGTGAACGGGGCGGTTCGCAATCGCTCGGTGCGTGGGCAATTGATCGAACAAGTCGGAAGCGAGGACCAGTAAGATGCCGACACAACTTGAGAATTACATGGCTGAATTGACCAGCGTGCCCGGTGCGCCGTTCTGGCTCGACGTGGCGGCAAAGGCGACGGTGCTGCTGCTGGCGGCAATAGCGGCCGCGGCGCTTTTGCGGCGATCGTCGGCCGCGCTGCGGCACCGGATATGGTGCATGACGTTTGCCGCGCTCGTGCTCTTGCCTGGCTTGTCGGCGGCCCTGCCCGAATGGCGGCTTGCGATTTTGCCGTACCGTGGCCCTCTCGCTGGGCGAGAGGAAAGCGTCCCGCTTGCTGTGCAATCGGCACGTCCCGACGCGCCAACCCGGCAAGAATTGGCCGGGCCGCCTGCGCTGCAACCGGCCCTTCCGCTTGCGGAGCAAGCAGTCTCTGAGGCGCCACATCGCAGCGATGCGAGCCCGGCGGAAACGGCGGCTGCTCATCCGCCGCTTAACCTTGCGCCGCTTAACCTTGCGGTGTTTTGGCTCGTCGGCGCGCTCGTCGCCCTTTCACCTTTGGTCGTTGGGCTTGCGCGCACACTGCTATTGCGCCGGCAAGCAAAACCGGTCGACTCCGCCGTATGGACCAGCCTGCTCGACGAGCTGCGCCAGCGCCTCGCGCTGGCGCGATGCGTTGGCCTCTTCGAGACCGACTCGGCCTTGATGCCCATGACGTGGGGTGTGCTGCGCCCCGTCGTGCTGTTGCCTCGGCACGCGCGACAGTGGACCGACCGGCTGCGGCGATTCGTCTTGTTGCACGAACTGGCGCACGTCAAGCGTTGCGACGTGGGCTTTCAGATTTTGGGCCGCCTGGCGTGCGCACTCTATTGGTTCCATCCGCTCGCCTGGTACGCGTTGCGGCGCTTGCGCATCGAGCGCGAGCTGGCCTGCGACGATTGCGTGGTGCTTGCCGGCGAGCGCGCCACCGACTACGCCGCCGAGCTGTTGCAAATCGCCCGCTCCTACCGCCCCGTCCCGTTCGCCGCCGCGGTCGCCATGGCCCAGCGCGGCAACCTCGAGCACCGCCTCTGCGCCCTGTTCGATCGCGCTTGTTCCCACCTGCCCGTCAGCGCCCGCGCCGCAAGGCTGCTCCTGGCTGGTGTGATGGTGCTTGTAACGGCGGTCGCTGCCGTGCGCCTCGCGCCACGGGCCAGCGCCGGAGATGACAAGCAGGATCCAGCGTCGGCGGAAACGAAGGACGGAATCGCGCCGGCGAACACCACGGAAAGCAACTCGACTTTGCACGAGCCAGGCACGAGCGGCGCGGCCGCCAAGCGGAGTCGCATCCGCGCGCGCGTCATCGACACCGAGGGGAACCCGATCGCGGGCGCGCGAGTGCGCGCCGTTCGGGTCGATACGCAGGAGACGGCCTGGACTGAAACAGGCCACGTGGTGGGGGAAGGCCGCACGAGCGACACCGGAGAAGTCGCGCTTGACTACTCCGACACCGCCCCGTTCGCGTCAGGGGACAACTTTATCTCGACGGGGGTCGTTCTTCTCGCCGATGCCGAGGGTCATGCGTTCGATTGGCACGACACAGGGGCGGGTGGCGACGCGATTCTGAAGTTGCCTGCGGACGATTCGCAGATCGAGGGCCGCGTGCTCGACCTCGAGGGGCGGCCGCGGAGTGGCGTGCGCGTCAGCATCGTCCATGTCGACAGCAGCGCGAAAGACCTTGACGCTTGGGTCGAAGCGGCCAAGAAGAACCCCGTCGCCATCGATGAAAGCACTATCGGGAAGTCCATCCGGGCCCGCGAAACAGAAGGGCCGCCCGTCGTCGCGCGTTTTCCGGGCAACAAGAACCTGCAACTGGGCCATCCCGCGCTATTGCCCCGTTCCGTGACCGACGCCCAGGGCCGCTTTCGCCTGACAGGCGTCGGACGAGACCGCCTCATCAGGTTGGAACTGGCCGGCGGAGATATCGCCAGGACGTGGCTCAACGTCGTCACGCGCGACATGCCGGCCGTACCCTATCCCGAGCACGATCCGCGTTTTCGCGTGCCAACGTGTTTTGGCCGGCGGTTCGACCTCACCGCCGAGCCGGAGCAGCTGATCGCCGGCGTGGTGCGCGATGCCGCCGGCGGCCGGCCGATTGCCGGCGTCGAGGTGCGGCTGAGCCAATACGCCGGGCGCTCGTCGCTGGTCGTCGAGGGATTTCTATCGGCCGTCACTGACGAGCAAGGTCGCTATACGCTTCGCGGCGTGCCGAAGCCGCATGACCCGAAGCGAGCCCTCCGGTTACGCATCGTGCCGCCCACCGACCAGCCTTATTTCCGCACTGACATCGATGTCGCCCGGCGCGACGGCCTGGACGCGGTAACGTGCGACGTGGCGCTGAAGCCGGGCATCTGGCTTCGCGGCCGTGTGACCAATGCCGTCACGGGCAAGCCCCTTCGCGGCATGGTCGAGTATTATCCGTTCTTGTCGAACCAGGCGGCGGCCGCCTATCCCAACTTCGACCCCGGCATGCACAGCCTCCAAGGCGATCGTTACCCGATCGACGACGAGGGCGCCTACCGTCTGCCGGCCTTGCCCGGCCGCGGCCTGCTGACCTTCATCGCGAAAGACGCCGATCGCTATCCCGAGGCGGACGGCGCCGATGCAATCGCCGAGTTGCGCCAGCAGAGTGGTAATTGGCTCAACGTCTATCATCTTCACGCCCCTGAGTACGTCACCGCCGTGCGCGAAGTTGATCCGCCGCGCGACGCGGTCGAAGCCGTCTGCGACATCCGATTGCGGCCGCTCGAGGTTGAGCGAGTCGAATTGGTTAATCCCGACGGTGCCGCGCTGACGGGTGCGGTCACCATGCGTCTGACGCCCATGAGAACGGGAGGCTACCACTATATCGGCTGGTCGTACGAGGGCTTGCCGAACGCGACCGCGGAGATCGTCGGCCCGCGCGACCAGCCGCGCACGGTCATGTTTTTGCACCGCGAACGGAAGCTGGCCGCCGCGCTGTCGCTGCCAACTCCGGGCAACTCTCCAAAACAACTCGTCCTGCGCGCGTGCGCGTCGATCTCGGGTCGCATTGTAGATCATCAAGGAAAGCCCGTCGGTAAGCTTTACTTTGAGGTCAACGCCTCACCTGGGCCGGAAGGCAAGGAACCCGCCGGTAAGGCTCATGCGTCCGGCGAAGTAGAGCACCAGCTCGATCGACTGCCAACCGACGAGAATGGCCGGTTCCGTGTCGAACTGGTTCCGCCCGGCGTGCCGTATGTCGTATGGGCAAGTCTCGGCGACAGCAAGCTCGAAAAGACCACGCCGGTCATTCAGCCTGGCCAGGTGCTCGATCTGGGCGAACTGCCGCTCCAACCATCGGGCACCCCCACTCCTGGCCAAGAAAGGCCCGCCGCCTCGAAGAAACGCATCCGCGGACGGGTCATCGCGCCGAATGAGAAGCCGGTGGAGGGGGCGCGTATCTGGCTGAAGGGGCCGTTCGAGAAGCAATGGACGGCCGTTGCGGAAACCGATGCGCGGGGTGCTTTTCAATTTGACGTTGCTTCCGACACGCTCCGCCAGGCGCTCGGTAAGGACCCGAAGCTCACGGTCCGTCTGGCGGCCACGGCCGACGGACTGGGATTTGCCTGGACCGATATCCGAAACATCGACGCCGGTAACGACGAGTTGGCGGAGGTAGCCCTGCGGATGGTCGAGGATGTTCGGGTGGAAGGTCGCATCTTGACGGCGGACGGGCAGCCCGCCGCGGGCGTCAATGCGGGCGTGCTCGATATTCGGCAGCCGAATCGACCGACGCTTGATGAATACATCAGCGCGGCGCGCAAGGACGGGGCCGGGTTTCATTCGTTCGTCGACGACACGTGGAGGGGAAATGTCCCCGGCCAGGCTGACGCGGTCACGGACGACGAGGGGCGCTTCCGGCTTACGGGAATCGGTGCCGAACGCCTAGCGCTGCTGTCGCTCCATGGACAGGCGGTCCACAACTGGTGGATCGTGGTGGCCACGAGGCACGTCCCCGACGGCGAGCCGGAGAGAAAGGAGAACGGCGCCCTGCACCTGGCGGCCGCGCCCTATGACAACCACTATTACGCGCGTTTCACGCACGTCAGCGAACCGGCCCGCACGTTGCGAGGTACCGTCGTCGACAGAACCACGGCGGCGCCTGTCGCCGGGGCGCAGGTCAAGGCCGACTTCATTACCTCGGTCGTCGCGACCACCGGCCCCGACGGACGATTCGAATTGGTCGGGTGCCGCAAGGAGGGGCGTTACCAGATCAAGGTCGCCTCATCGCAGGCGGGCTATTTTCTCCGTGAGATTTACGTGCCCGACGGACCCGGGGCGCAGCCGCTCGAATTCCAGGTCGAAATGGTGAAGGGCGTCACGGCCCGCGGCCGTGTGACCGACCAAGAGACCGGCGAGCCGGTCGCAGGGACGGTCGAGTACTACCCGCTGTTTCCGAACCCTTTCATCAGTCGTCTGGGAGCTGTCGCGACGCCGTGTTCGTCGTCGTCGATCGCGAAGGACGGCGACTATGAGCTTCAGGCCTTGCCCGGCCCCGGTGTCATTGCGGTTCGCAACTATGATCAGAAGTACGGCATGCCGCGCATCGACCTCGAACGCGTGAATGCCTTGCTCGACGGCGTGGAACCGTTCATAAGAAACGACGAAGAACA
>DATLQY010000038.1:0-16629 GCA_035534975.1 Pirellulales bacterium | reverse complement strand
GGGGTGGGCCGGAATTGTTGGCGTGGATCGGCGGCTACTATGAGACCGGTTACTCCATCAACCCGCATTGGAACGCCGACTTCAAGGAGCTGCCCAAGCACCCGATCACCCAGGGGGTGAAGCCGTTTACGATCAACGACGAATGGTACTACAACATGCGCTTCCGCGAGGGGGCCGTCACGCCGATCCTGCGCGCGACTCCGCCCGACGACACCCGCGGCACCGAGGCCGCCAAGCAATTCAAAGGCCGGGAGGAGATTCTCGCCTGGACGACGGAGCGGCCCGACGGGGGCCGTGGCTTCGGCTTCACCGGCGGCCACTTCCACCGCAACTGGGCCAACGACGATTTCCGTAAGCTCGTCCTCAACGCGCTGTTCTGGACCGCCAAGGCCGAAGTGCCCGCCGAAGGCGTCCCTTCTCGCGTCACGCCGGACGAACTGGCCAAGAACCTCGACAAGAAGTAGGTTGCCTCGTGGAACCTCGTACGGTCTCGTTCCCACGCTCCGCGTGGGAACTCATCCGCGGACGCTCCGCGTCCAGTCTACTCGCTCTTCAACGACGAGAGCAGGATCACGCGGCTCGCTGGGAAGTCCGCGGGATTCGCCGCCAGCAGTTTCGCATCGGCCGTGCAAAACGCACAGTCCAATTTCACGGCCAGGAGCAGATAAGTCATGTCGTAATAGGTCTTCGAATAGTCAACGGCCATGGCGAGCGCTTCTGCGGCATCCGCCTGGATACCTGGGAGAATCTGGATAGGAAGGCGGAAGAGCCGATCGATGCAGTCAATCGCTCGCTCCTTCGTGAGACGCGGCGACTTGGTGATTGGATCGCGCCTGCCACAGGCCTTGGTCAATAGATTGCATACTTCGATATGCATGACCGGCGGGGCACGCAGTTCCAGATCGCCTGCCAGGCACGCCAGTAGGATGGCGAGTGCCTCGGCAGCTCCTTCTTCGTCGTCGAGAAACCATTTCGCGACGACACTCGCATCGACGACCATCGATTCAGTCATGCTCGCGCATCTTCCGAAGTTCGTCTACGACGTTGAGGCCGACGGGACCAATGTCACGCCGCAATCCCAGAATGCTTTGGTAGAGCGCTCTGCGCTCCTTGGAAAGTAATTCCAAGTGTTCTTCGTCTCGGTGTCGCTCGATCACCTTCCGCAGCACAACCGTTGCGTCGGTTTGAGTCGTTCCGCTCATATTTCAAGCCTTATCCTCGCCCTGTCTGCCAACAATACAATCATTTCCCGTCGAACGGCAATCGTCAAGCCCGACGTGCGGAACGCACCGGCCGACCGGCGGACTTCAGGCCAACCACCTATGATCGCTTGCTATTTCTTCCAAGCGCGCGTTTCGTCGATCAACTGCTTCAACCAGCGCATGAACGGCGTGCCGCCGGTCCCGCGGGGGTCTTCGACGCGGCGGTGAATGTACTCGTAGGCCCAGCCGATGTGGACTTCGCGAAACGTGGCGACCGCTTCCAACAGGTCGTTGTAGATCGCCTTGTCGGCCAGCGGGCGCGGGTCGGGTAGCGCCTCGATTTCAGCCAAGAGCCGGCGATGTTCGGCGGGCATGAATTTCCGCATGTCGGCAAGGTGATCGGTCAAAAGCGACGAGCCGTGCGGGATCTTCAGAAAAGCCACCAGTGCCGGCACGATGCTGCTCTGGGCGCCCGTCTCGCCTCGATAGTCCGACGGTTTGGCGTCGACCCCCTCGTAGACGACGTGCTCGAAGAAGCGGATGTAGGGGCGGAACGTCCTGAAGTAAAGCGCGGGGTCCATTTGCTCTGGAATCCGCCGCAGCACGGCCACTTGCCGCCATACCGCTCGGGCGATCGCGGCCAGCGATTCGTTGACCGTCGTTCCCCATTCCGGCACAAACCGGCCGATCTCTTGACCGGAAGCGTCGAACACCGTGACGGGGCGGCGGTGTACGTTGGGATCATCGAGCATGGCGCGGCTTGCCGCCGCGATGGCCGCCAGAATCTCCGCGGCGATGGCTTCGATCTCGACGTGGACCAGGATAAACCAGTGCTCGTCGTAGAGGTGGACGAAGTTCTGCAGCGTGTCGATATTGCCCAGGGCGATCGGTCCCGTGGGATCGAACCGCCGCCAATTGTAAAGCGCGTAGCCGTCATAGCTCAAAATCGGCGGGCGGTCGAGCAAGCGGCAGACGCCGCACAGCGGCACGGCGATATTGGCCGGCAAGACGATCGAAGGCGGCTGGCCCACCTGGTTCACGTAAGCCGACGCCAGGAACCCGACTCGCACGTAATAAAGCCGCATCTGCGGCAGCGATTCGGCCGGGTCGTCGGGCGGTGTCCAAGGCGGGAGATTCAACTCGCGGGCAAACTGGCGAAAGCCCGGGTCGATCAGCAGGCTCGGCAGGTCGCGACCGAGCTCGTCGAGCGGCGCCAGCGGTGAATCGGGCGGGAACGCCCGGCACGGATCGTGTTCGGGCAGAAAGCCGTGTTCGAGAAATCGCTGGTCCATGAGCCGCGCTACCCCACTAGCGCCCGGATCACGTTCGCGTCGTAAACGTCCGTCAGTCGTTCGTCGCGGCCATGGAGCTGGTAGCTGACGCGGCGATGGTCGAGGCCCACCAAGTGCAGGATCGTGGCGTGCAGGTCGGCGACCATGGTGCGGTTCTCGACGGCGTGGTAGCCCATTTCGTCGGTGCTGCCGTAGGCCTGGCCCCCCTTGATCCCGCCGCCGGCCAGCCAAAGGCTGAAACCTTGTTTGTGATGGTCGCGGCCGCCGTCCCCTTGGCTCACCGGCGTGCGGCCGAACTCGCCGCACCAGACCACCAGCACGTCGTTCAAGAGGCCGCGCCGCTTGAGGTCCTTGAGCAAGGCCGCCGTGGGCTGATCGGTCTGCAGGCAACACGCCTTGGTTCCCTCCGCGTTCTTGGAGTGCGTGTCCCAAATCTGCCCCTCGACGAAAATCTGCACGAACCGCACGCCGCGCTCGACCAGCCGGCGGGCGATCAGGCAGCGGCGGCCGTAGCTGTCGGTCGCCGGCGAGCCCAGTCCGTAGAGCGCCTGCGTTTCGGCCGTCTCACTCGCCACGTCGAGGGCCCCGGCCGCCGCGAGCTGCATCCGCGCGGCCATCTCATAGCTGGCGATGCGGGCTTCCAATTGCGGCGCGAGCCGCGCTTGCCGCGCCTCGTGCTCGGCGTTCAAAGTCCGCAGCAACTCGCGGCGCAGCCCTTGCACCTTGTCGCTCACAGGGGTGGTCGGGTTCAGATACAGCACCGGCGTGCCGGTGTGCCGGAAGTGGACCCCCTGGTAACGTGGCGGCAAGAAGCCGCTCGACCAGTTCCGGGCTCCGTCGGTGGGCAACGACGTATCGTTGCGGAGCACGATGTAGGCCGGCAAGTTCTGGTTTTCCGAGCCGAGCGCGTAGTTGACCCAGGCCCCCAACGTCGGCCGCCCCGTGACGATGCGACCCGTGTGCATCTGCCACAGCGCCTGCTCGTGGTTGTTGTGTTCGCAGAACATCGAGCGGACCACGGCGATGTCGTCGGCGCAGGCCGCCGTGTGCGGCAGGAGCTCCGAATACTCGACACCGCACCCGCCGGCGGGCGTGAACTTGAACGGGCTGCCCAACAGGTCGCCATGGGCGCTGATTTTCACCAGGTCGGTGAAATACTTGGGCATCGGCTGGCCGTGGCGCTTGGCAAGTTCCGGTTTTGGATCCAGCAAGTCCATGTGGCTTGGGCCGCCGTGCTGAAAAAGTTGAATCACCGCCTTGGCCTTGGGTGGAAAGTGCGTGCCGGCGACGGACGACGACGGGCCGTCGGCTCGCGCCGCGTCGTCGCACAAGAGCGACGCCAAGGCCAGGCCGGCGAAGCCCGCCCCGGTGCGACTGAGCCATTCGCGGCGGCCGATCGACTCGGCGAGGCTTTGGGCTGCTGAGGTCATCGCATGCGGTTCCTGTCAAATGGATTGAACCCGCCGGCTTCCGTACCAACCTCGGATCGCGGAGGCAATGCGATAAACGAACCCCTGCCGTCGCGGCACCGAGCAACAGGCAGACCAGTAATCGCCGGCATCTAGATACAAGTCCGCGCAACCGGCGGCGACGAGGGGCCAAGGACCGATTTGCCCGCCTCCGTCACGCATCTTCGGACCGGTGCTGTATAGTTGAAACCGCTTGTCGCCGACGCGGCGATAAATGAACGACGTGTCAGTGTATGGATCGACGGGAAGTTTGGGCAAGAAATCAGGCGCAAGTGATGACAGTTCCTCCGCAAAGGCCCCGGACGAGTCGTACCGATCTCGAAGCGCCAAATCTATGGCGAGCATTCGCATCAATGCAAGAACGTGGCGATCCTGGTCAAGCATAAATTGTTGGAGAACCGGCTTCGGGAGATCAGCCGTTTGCTGAAGGAGTTGGAGGAGTTTTTTCCGTTCCTCTTCGGGCACGTCGCGTAATTCCGGGGAGTTCATTTCTTCCCAGTTGAAATTGCAGGGCGCATCTTCGCATCCCAAAGCAACCTGCCAGTCGCGGTCCCGCGCGACGATGTCGTCGAAATGCTCGCGCTCGGCTTCAAGGCGCCGTAGTTCGTGAATGAGCATGTGACGAGTGGCCTGATCAAGCTTGGTACGGTTCGTTCGGAGGACTCCGATCGCAATACTCGAAAACGCAATGCCGACTAAAAGATCGGTTTCCAGGCCGCCACGTCGAACCGCATTGGCCAATTCGAGGATATCAATGCCGATTTTGGTCGTCGCCCGATAGTCGTCGTCATGGGCTGCCACGAAAGCCTCCGCCCGAAACGCGCGGGCGAGGTTCCTTAGATGGCATACGTGATCCCTGTTTTCCGAAGAAAACGACTCGTCGTAGTGAACCGGCACTACGCATTGTGGACCCAGGGTCCGCCGAGCCGATTCAAGAGCAACGTGGTTCCGTTGCAAAAATGCCGAAGCAGCCGAGATGTCAAGATCGTCGATATCGGCGATCAGCTCGGTACCGGTCAGCGATGCCGCAGATTCAACGAGCGCTTCGTAAGGTGTCGCGGTCACCATGAAATCACCGCATCAGAAATTGTTTTTCGACGGCCCGCTTAAAGGCTAGGATCGATCAAATGATGCCACCGGCTTGCCCGCGACCCACTGCGCGGGTGCCCCGGACTCACGCTGGCAGCTACGATTCCGCGCGCCCAACTCTCTCCTCCCACCCGATTGCCCTGCCGCTGCCAAAGGCAGCGGCAGGGCAATCGGGGTTCAAGAACAGGAATGGTGGCCTCCTTTGGTAGCTGCCAGCGTCACAGTCCACCGGGCAAGCCGGTGGCATGTTATGTTCGAGACCCAACAACGATTAGAATCGCCCCTGGGCCGGCGGTCAAGCAACCACGCTCCGCGGTGCTCTTCGCCACCACCGCCTTTCGTGGACTTTCCAAGACCGCCGGCGCGAGTTGCCCAACGTTGCTGGCTGCGGTAGCCTATCTGAAGGCTAATGGTTCGCACCCTGTCAAACACACCAATTGGGCCGCCAGCAACGTGGATTTGCTGAACAAAACCCAAACGACTCGGCGCGCCTGGCAAAAGGCTGTCGCTCTGTTCGCCGTTGCGTTGACGCTGGCGTCACGACTCTCGATCGCTCCCGCCGCCGAACCGGCGCCGGACGTTGAGCTCCCCGCCGTCGGTCCGCTCACTGAGGCCGAGCGGAAAGCACTCCTCGCCGAGCTTCAGCCGCTCCAGGACCAACTCGCCGCACTGCGCAATGCGCCGAGCGTGAAGCCGGATCGTTGGGCCGACGCCCAGATCTTTGTCAAAGGCGTCGTCTGGGCTCTCGACTTCGGACCCGTCGCCGACGCCACGAGTCGCGAACTGGTGCGGAAGGGGCTGCGCCGGGCGCGCGAGCGAATGGACGCCCTCGCCGCGGGACGGCAGCCCTGGGCGGAAAGATGCGGGAGCAGCGTGCGCGGCTTCATTTCCGCCGTGGATGGCTCGGTGCAACCCTACGGTCTCGTCGTGCCCGCGGGCTATGATCCCGCTCAACCCATGCGGCTGGATGTCGTTCTCCACGGCAGCACCTCTGCGACGGGCATTGGCGAATTGCTGTTCATCAACGCCTTCGATCCGGGCGACGACGCCGAATCAGCAACCTCCACGAACAATTTCATCGAGGCCCGTCCCATGGGGCGGCTCGGCGAGAATGCCTATCGCTTCGAAGGCGAGACCGACGTGGACGAGGTGATTGAGGCGGTCTGCCGCGACTACCGGATTGACCGCTCGCGGATCGTGCTGCGCGGCAGTTCGCTCGGTGGCGTGGGCACGTGGCAGCTCGGCTTGAAGCGACCCGATCGTTTTGTGGTCCTCGGTCCGGCCGCGGGACCGGTGGACACCTACGTGTTCGCCAACTCGCCGTGGGAGCACTTCGTGCGCCTCGATCCGCTAACCCCGTGGCAGAAGACGATGCTCCACATGGTCGACGCCATCGATTACACCGCCAACGCCGCCATGGTGCCCGTGGTCGCGGCCATGGGTGACAAGGATCCTTACTTTACGTCGCAACTTCTCATCGAGAATGCCTTCGCGCAGGAAGGCATTCCCTTCGTCGGCCTCGTCGATCGCGGCGCGGGTCACGGCATCACCACCCAAGTGATGCAAGAGCAACTCCGCCTTCTGGGGGAACACGCCGCCAAGGGCCGCGACCCGTTCCCAAAACTCGTCCACTTCGTAACGTGGACTCTCAAGTACAGCCGCTGCGACTGGCTCGAGGTGCTCGGTCTTGAGGCGCACTACCAGCGCGCCGAGATCGAGGCCCGTATCGCCGCCGATGGTTCGATCACCGTGGCTGAACCGCGGAACATCACGCGCTTCGCAATTCATCCCCCCGCGATCCAGGACCCCGGCGCATTTGTTACCGTCGGCGGAACGAAAATTGACCTGCCCGCGCAATCAACCGGAAACTCCCTCCCGGTCGTCATCGAGCGACACGACGGAAAATGGCAATACCAAGGCACTCTCGACGCGGCGGCCCTGACCGGCAAGCGACTGGGCCTTCAGGGTCCGATCGACGACGCGTTCGCGCGCCCATTCGTTTGCGTCCGTGGCACGGGCAAGGCATGGAACCCGGCGGTTGGTGCCTGGGCTGACGCCAATCTGAAACGCTTTGCCGACGAATGGCGACGTCACTACCGCGGCTACCTGCCGACCAAGAACGACACCGAGGTGACGGACGACGACGTGCGCCGCGCGAACCTAATTCTCTTCGGCGATCCGGGAAGCAATCGCTGGATCAGCAAGATCCTGCCCCAGCTCCCGATCCAGTGGACCCGCGACACGCTGCAACTCGGCAAAGATCGGCACGCCGCCGCCGATCACGGCGTGCAACTGATCTGCCCCAATCCCTTGCCCGGTGCCGCCGGCCGCTACGTCGTCCTCAACAGTGGACACACTTATCACGACGCGGAACTGCGTTTTAGTTACATGGTCTTCCCGCGCCTGGGCGATTGGGCGATCGTGAAAGTGGGCGACCTTCCCCCGGGCGCGCCTGTCACGACCGTCATGGAAACGGTGCTCGACTCCGGATTCTTTGACGAAACTTGGCGAATCCGTCCAGCCGATGAGTCCGGCTTCACGACGACCAAAGCGATGCACCAGCCGGTGTTTGAAGCTGAAGCCCGAAAACGCTACTCTCCGCCGCGTGCAGCGCCTGGTTCAGCCTGATCGGTGCTTCGCACCAGTCCCAGGACTGCCCATGCGCTCCCGGCGCCGGTGATTGGAATCAAGCTCGTTGATCCATTGCCTCCGGGCACCGTTGGCCGAGAAGTCATCGGCCAAGATCCTTCTTCGCGTTGCGTCTCGATCAGAAAGGCGCGTCCTCGCGCGATGGCCGCGTCGTTGGACTTGGTGCCCGCGTGAGCCAGCGCGTACAGCGCCTGGCCGGTCGCCCAGGCGTCGCTCGCCAGGTCATTGGTCTGGCTCCATCCACCGTCGGCGTTCTGGCGAGCCTTGATGCGCCCGACCAGGGGCTCCCATTCGTAGGCCGGGCGGCCGAGTTTGCTCCAAAGTACCAGACGCAGCGCGATCGACTGCGGGTCGTCGTCCGTCGGCGTTTCGGCGAGCCACTTGACCCCCTTGTCGAGAGCGGCCTTCGCCTCCACGTCGCCGCTTGCCGCCGCGGGCAGGAAAGCCAGGGTCGCGAGCGCCGTCAGGCTCTCATCGGAGTTGCCGAAAATCGGCGGCCGAGTCTCCGGCCACGTGGACCACGATCCGTTCTCGGTCTGCTCGGCTTCCACCGTCTTCAACAGAAGGTTCAGCCCCTGTTGAGTCGCCGCGTCCGGCTTGGGATCGGTGCCGAGTGCGATTGCGAAGTAGATTGCCTTGGGGCTCGCCGCCTTGGGCGCGCTGGCGGGCCGCGCCATACCGAACTTGCCGTCGCCCGACTCGGCGACCCATTTCGTCAGTTCGGCCAGGACCGGTTCGTCGACGGCGCGGCCGAACTGCTTGGCCTCGCGCATCGAACAGATCACGAGGCCGGCGTGGTGACACGAAGCGCAGTCGTGTTCCGTTTTCCACGCCAGCGCATCCTTGACCAGAAAACCAAGCCCACGATCAATCGTGGCATCGACCTCGGCCTGCTTCGGACGAGAATCCTGGGCCGATGCCACCGTCGGGAGTAGGGACACGAGGATCGGCGGAATGAAAGAACCCAACGAGTGGCCGCGGCAAGTTCTCATCGAGCGCGATCCGCATCGGCCGCACCCCGTGCGAGGCGGAGGAACTCCGCGGCGTCCTCATGGTCGACCGAGGGAAACATCCGCAAGAAGTCGTCGAGGGTGTACCCGTCGTCGAGGTAGTCGAGTAATGTTTGCGCGGGCACGCGACTTGCGCGGAAAACGAGCGTGCCCCCCATCACGGCAGGGTCCGATCGCACTGGACTTTGGTGCAATGTCACCATCTCTACAAGCCTAGTGAACGCCCGACCGTGCGTCAAGCAATCCCTCGCCCTTATCGTGGTTGCTCGAGCCAAAAGACGACGTACGCCATCGTTCGGCTACGGGACCAAACGGACCGCGACGGCCTGGAAGTTGCCGCGGCGAAGCAATTATCGCGGCGACGCAGATGGAGACGTCCAACGTGTCGACCTTTTCGTTGGTGCGCGAGTCCGAGCGTTTTCCATCGCCTCATCTCCCGCGACGGGTACGAGACGCTCCTCAATCACGACCCGCTCGTGACCATCCTCGTCCGTCACGCGACGTCGAACTCTCTCTAGGCGCATCAGCCTGGTTTCACCTCTCTCAATAACCTGGTCGTCAACGAAGGTGTCTTCCCCTGGAACGATTTCAGGCATAGCGCTCGAATCTTGGTCGTCAGGTACGGGGCGTGGGTTGGTCGGACGGGAATCTGTGGGGTCACCCGGATCGAACTGCGGTTCACTCGGTGCGTTATAATCCGGCGGGCCATAATCGGGTTGAGCGCAAGGCTCTAGACGGGGGAGTGGAAAATTCCCAGATGGATAGCCCTCCGTCGGCCCGATATTTACTCCCGAGACCTTGGCGCCAGGAAAGAACTCGCCGATCACGCCGTTCACCGTGCCTTGAACGGATTCAAGAGCGTTCCGAACAGCACTCTCGTATTGCTCGACGTCGTCGAATAAGTAGAACGCCTCGACGGCGTCCCAAGCGACGTGGGCCTCGTCGCCGAGCGGAAAGCTGAACGTGGCCTTTGCCTCTTTGCCGACAAGGAACGCGCGGCCGTGGATCTCCTCGAAGCGTGTGTGGTCCAATAGCTTTGGTTGTGTCGCCCCGTGCAAAGTGAGGGCGACCAGCTTGCCGTCAAACGCACGGCCCGCGGCGCTGTCGGGTGCGGTCGATTGGGCCCTTGGGTTGTTCGTTCGCGCACGAGTTGTGTCGCTGGGGCGAGATTCGCGCGCCAAGCGAGTCTTACCACCTTGCTCCTGCGCCGGTGCCGCGCCGAAGGCGCAGATGCCCAACGCGATGCACGTAATCACGCCGCCGCCGATCCATCGCCGTTTCATACTCAGGCTCCTTCCTGGGTCGATCTGACTATGCACGGCAAAACCGCCGTACGATGCGCCTGATTGTCATCTGTTTGCCGTGGACGAGTCAATTGGAGTTCGGGCAATCGGTTCGGAGCGGTGCTAGCAGACTGCAACCTGCCATATTTCGTTTCATTTTCTTTTTGGCAGGTTGGAAACCTGCCCCACGTCAATGGACGAATATGAACTCATTGCTGTTCAAAAGCACCAGCGCCGCCTGGGTCCACGCGGCGCGGACCGCGGCCCCTTTCTCGACGTCGCCGGCAGTGGCCTGTTTCTCGCCCAGCGTTTCGCGCGCGACCGCGTCGAGGAAGGCGACGAGCGCCTGGCGCTCGCTGGAACTGGGTGCGCGGGCATAGAGCAACTTGTACGCCAACTCGACTCGCGCGCCGTCGTCGGCCGCGGCATTCACGATCCGCTCGGCCAGCGCCGCGGAGCCGCGCTGGGCAAACGGACCGTGGAGCATGGCCAGCGCTTGCAATGGCACGATCGACTCGGTCCGTTCGGGACAGTTGATCTCCATCATCGGCGTGTCGAACAAGTCGAGCATCGTCAGGTGCTGGCTGCGGCGCACGATCAGGTAGATGCTCCGCCGCCGCCCCGCTTCGTCGTCGGCGGTGGCCACCGAACCATCGGGCTGCGGCGCCACCGGAACTGGCGGGCCGAGCATTTGCAGGTTGAGCCGGCCGGAGACCTGCAACACCGTGTCGCGCAGTACCTCCCCTTCGTGCCGCCGCGGCTGCCAAGATCCAACGAGCACATTGTCGGGATCAACGGCCGCCTTCGCCGCGTCGGCGGCCGACGATTGGCGGAACGCGGTCGAAGTGACCAAGAGCCTGTGCATGCCCTTCATGCTCCAACCCTGCCGCACGAACTCGGTGGCCAGCCAGTCAAGCAGCTCGGCGTGCGACGGCCTGGCCCCCGATCGTCCAAAGTTGGCCAACGTCGGCACCAGCCCGCGGCCGAAATGACGCGCCCAGATCCGGTTCACGTGCGTCCGGGCGGTCAGCGGATGGTCGGGATCGGTCAGCCAACGGGCGAAAGCCTCGCGTCGGCCGCTGGTCTTGTATCCGGCCCGCGGCGTTAGCTTGAAATCGGAAGGGGCCAGCACGGCCAGCACGTCCGGCTCGACCACGGCGCCGGGCTGGTTGTAATCGCCCCGGCGCAGCACACGCCCCTGGGCCGGCGAGTCGTCGAGATCGGCGAGGCCCCGAACCAGTGGAACCGATTGCTTGAGCGCCAACTCGGCCGCGATCGCCGCTTGCAGCCGCGCGGTTGTGTCCTTGTATTCGGCGTAGCGCCCGGCCAATGCGGTCTCGGCCAGCGATACGCCGGCCGCGTACTGGGCCACGAGTCTCTTCTGCTCGTCACTTCGTTTAGCTTCATCCAACACGAGTGCCGCGAGAAGTTGATCGAAAAGTTGCGGCGTGACGCCGGCCGCCTGATCGGCCGGCAGCGCGGCGAGCTTCTCACTGACGAGCTTCTTGCGGTAGCGCGCGGTCAGATCGGCCAACGAGGCATTGAGGTAGGCGAGCCGTTCGTCGGCCTTCTGGTTCTGCTCGCCGATATTGGCTTGCTGCAATTCAGTGGCCAACGGAATGCCGCGGGTTTCCGAAGGCTGCCAGCGTGCCGGATCGAGCGCGCCCAGGAACACGGCTTGCAAAGCGTAGTAGTCGCGCTGCGCGATCGGGTCGAACTTGTGGCTGTGGCAACGGGCGCATTGCACCGTGAGCCCCATCAGCGACGTGCCGACGATCTGGAGCGTGTCGGCCAGTACCTGGTGGATTTCGTTCGGCTCGGTGTAGGTGGGGTAGGTCGGATCACTGGCGGTGCGCAAAAAACCGGTCGCCACCAGGCAATCGACCATCTCCGGCGTCAGCTCCTCCGCCCGCCGCCAATCGACCAGCTCGTCGCCGGCCAGTTGCTGTTGGATGAAGCGGTCGTAGGGAAGGTCGGCATTGTGGGCGCGAACCACGTAGTCGCGATAGCGCCAGGCTTCGGGCCGCAGCCGGTCGGCCGCGAGGTACCCGTCGGAGTCGGCATAGCCGGCGACGTCGAGCCAATGCCGTCCCCAGCGCTCGCCGTAGCGGGGCGAAGCCAGCAGCCGATCGACCAACCGCTCGTAAGCGCCCGTTTCGGTGTCGGCCAGGAATTCGTCGATTTGCTCGGGCGAGGGGGCCAGGCCGTGCAGGTCGAAGCAAAGCCGCCGCAGCAGCACCAACGGTGGCGCGTCGGGATTGAACGTGAGACCCTTCTCTTCCAACTTCGCCAGCAAGAAGGCATCAACCGGAGTGCGAACGCGGTCGTGGCCTTGGATCGCCGGCAGCGGTGGTCGCGTCGGTGGCCGGAAGGCCCAGAAATCGCGGTCTTCGTCGGTAAGCCGCGCCGGCGCGTCGGCCGCATCGAGCGGTTCTTCTTCCTTGCCGGCCAAGGGTGCTCCCGCGGCGATCCAGCGAAGGATCAACTCGCGCTGCTTGTCGTCGAGCCGGCCTTCGTCTTTGGGCGGCATTTCTTCCGCGACGATCCGCTGCGCCAGCAGGCTATCGTCCGGCTTGCCAAGCACCATTGCCGGACCGCTGTCGCCCCCGGCCAGCAGTTTCGAGCGGCGGCGCACGTCGAGGCCCGCCTCGAGTTTCTCGCCACCGTGGCACTTGACGCAGCGGGCATGCAGAATCGGAGCGATCTCGCGCTCGAACGAGGGTGTCTCGTCGGCCGCCCCAGCCGGCACGACAAAGGCGCAGCAACAGCCCAGCACGAGCGATGCCGCACCAGCCATTCGTTTAGGAGTATGCATCTGCGATCGCGTCATGGGGGCGGGTACCGAATCAATATATACTTCATACAGCCGGGGCCTCGTCGATCAACTGGTAGAACACGTTTCGCTGCCGCGGAACGTACCTCAGCTCGCTGATCGCGCCGCGGATCTGCTGCAAACTCAAATAGTGAACCGTGCCTGCCGAGGCGACGACGTTTTCCTCGATCATCAAGCTCCCCATGTCGTTGGCTCCGTACAAAAGCGAGATCTGTCCGACCTTCAATCCCTGCGTGACCCAGCTCGACTGGATGTTGGGGAAATTATCGAGGTAGAGCCGACTGACGGCCTGAGTCTTGAGGTACTCGACCGCGCCGGCCTTGGGAATGTGGGCCAGGTCGGTGTGTTCGGGCTGGAACGTCCAGCAGATGAAAGCGGTGAACCCGCCCGTCTCGTCTTGCAATTGCCGCAACCGCTCGAGGTGCTCGATCCGCTCGGCCGGCGTCTCGACGTGGGCGAACATCATCGTGGCAGAGCCTTTGCCCCCCAGCTCGTGCCAGGTGCGGCACACGTCGAGCCAGTCGTCGGTGAGCACTTTCCCACGGGTGATTTCCTTACGCACGCGGTCGACCAGAATCTCGGCGCCGCCGCCGGGCAGGCTACCCAATCCGGCCGCCTTGAGCCGCTCGAGCACCGTTCGTAGCGACAGCTTATTGACCTTGGTAAAGGCGTAGATCTCCGGCGGACTGAAGCCGTGGATGTTCACCTGGGGGAAGTGGCCCTTGATGTCGCGCAGCAGCTCCTCGTACCAATCGAGCTTCAGCTCCGGGTGCATGCCGCCTTGCATCAGGATTTGGTCGCCGCCGAGGTCAACCGTCTCCTGGATTTTCCGCAACAGAACGTCGCGATCGAGCACGTAACCTTCCGGGTCTTTGGGCCGGCGGAAGAAGGCGCAGAAATCGCAGACCGCCGAGCAGATGTTGGTGTAGTTGATGTTGCGGTCGATGTTGTACGTGCGGTAGGGTTCGGGGTGCAGCCGGCGCGTGACGGCGTCGGCGGCCCGTCCCAGCGCGACCAGGTCGTGCGATTCAAGGAGCCGCAAGCCGTCTTCGGGCGAAAGCCGCTCGCCGGCGACCGCCTTTTCAAGCGTTTTCGAAAGGGACGTCTTAGCAATCGAGGCAACCAAGTTCGACTCCTGCGGGCGCCAGGTCCAGCGCGCGGGCCAGGCGGTAAAAGAGGTCGAGCCCGCACAACTCGCGCGGGCCGAGACGAAAATGCAAATTGTCACGCAAGTAGGCCACACACTCCGGCCGCGACAGGCCCAAGGGGGCGGCTTCGGCCCGTGCGATCTCGTCGAGGTGCGCCAGGCCCGAGTCGCGGGCGGCCGAGAGCGCCGCATCCAATTGGTCGAATTCGACACCGGGCCGGGCAACCCACATGGCGAACACGAAGGGCAGCTTCGCCCAGCGGCACCATTCGTCGCCCAGGTCCCAGACCTCGGCAAACGGTCCGCCGGCGGAACGCATCGCACGGTCGCCGATCAAGAGGACGGCGTCGGCGCGCGTGTCGTTAATTCCGGCGCCGATCGGCAACGCTTCAAATCGCGGTTCCAATTCGAACCGTTCCTTGAGCAAGATGCGGACCAGGGCCGCGCTGGTGCGCGAGCCTTCGTCGAGCGCCAGCGTGCCGATGCGCTCGACCGGCACGCGGCTGAACAGCTTGACCGACATCACCGGACCGCGGCAGGCGATGCAGGCGTCGGAGACGATCGCGTAGGCCGGATCCTGGAAGAACTCGATCGAGGGGATCAGCGCCACGTCGAGCCGTCCCGCCGCCAGCCCGTCGGCCAGTCGGCTGGGCAGGTCGAGCATGAGTTTCGCCCACGGCGCCAATTCCGCCAGGCCGTGGATGAGCGGCTTGGTGTTCAGGTAATTGACCGCTCCGAGGCGAAGCGTGGGTCGAGGGATCATGGTGGGGTGGTCAAGTGACGTTTCCGTGAGGCAGGCGCCGGCGAGACCTCCATTCTAGCCAGCTCGCGGGCGGCTGGCCACCGGTCCTAGTGTCATAACCGAAGCAAGCCTCAATGAGTAACATCAACTCGCTTCAGACCTCGTTGCCGGAAGAATGCGCAAAAGGTAGTTGGCACACGCCGTGCACGCCGTGTGCCGTAACCCGTAGTAGTCGCGTTGGCGAGCGGGGGGCTGTGAACCCCCCGGTTTCCCTTCCTGCCGTCGCCTATACCCCCTAAGTGACCCCGTCACGAAGAAGACAGAAAGACTTTGCGTGTTTTTCATCCTCACCATCGTCACGCATCGTCACGGGGCCCCCCCTGCCGTGAAGATAGGAAAAGCAGCGTCAGCAGTGTCAGCAGCGTCAGCACGAACCTGCTCGCCGGGCGCAACATCCTGCTGCTAATGGGCTTGTGAACGTCGTCGCGATCGCGGCGCGATCGAACGGTCAGCGTCAGCATGACCGCTGCCTAGCGTCAGCGTCGTAGGTTAGCTGGCGTCGAACAGGGCGGCCTGGCGGCTTCTTCCCGAAGTACAGTATCGTGTCGCGAGCGTGTATCACGCGGTTTCCGGGTATCCCCGCACCCCTTGACCGTATGGCATGTTCTTTTGTATACTTTCCCGATCCAAGCGTCCGGTATGATAGCGACGATGATGGTCCCGCGGGTGAGCGATCCGAGCTGCCCAGCGTCGCAACTTGCCAAAATAGATGAGCCAGGAACCCTCGCACATGCTGGCCCCCGCGCTGCGGCCGTTGGACTTCATCGCCGAGAACGGAGAGCCAATTCCTGGATTGGTGGCCGTCAAGAGCGGCCTCGCCTCCGTCAATCGCCTCGATGAGCGTATGGCGTTGCAGGAGGCCGACGCGATCAACCAGGACGATCAGGCGATCGGCAAGGTCGATTACGTATTTTTCCGCAGATTCAACGACGGGCGATCGTCGCAAGTCGTGGCCTATGTCGTCGATAACGCCAGAGGGCATTCATCCGAGGCGGATTTGGCCCAACTGCACAAGCGGGTCTGGCTCCACGGCGGAGTCCCGCTGATCTACGTGGCGGGAGCGACCAAGGTCGATGTGCTGAGCTGTGCACGAGGTCCCGATTTCTGGCACAACGACCGCTGTCGGTACAACCCAGCCGCCGAGATTCGATCGTTGGTGGAGCAGGCGGCGGATGTGGACGCCGCGCTTCGGAAACAGCTCCATCGTTTTTCCGCGTGGCGACTTGCCGACGGCACGTTTTGGGACGACCCTCGAAACGCCGACTTGGCAAGCAGCGACCAACGGGCGCACGAGGCGCTGATTCAAGCCGTCGTCGAAACCGATCAGGAGCTCGACGGCGAGCAGCGGCCGCTCCTACGAAGGCTATTGCTCTTGACCGTGCTGATCAAGTACCTCGAAGATCGACGCGTGTTTCCTTCGGGATGGTTCGGGGGTTTCTGTCGGGGAGCGAAGTCGTTTTTCGAGGTGCTTCGTGACGGCCAGCCGAGTGAGGTCGAGCGACTGCTGAAAAACCTTGAACGCCGCTTCAACGGCGACATCTTCGTCCTGCCCGAGAGCACCGGCACGGCGATGACGCCAGGCGACTTGCGGCAATTTGCCAAGCTCGTCGAAGCCAGGACCATCCGGCGGCAACGGTACCTTTGGGAGCAGTTTTCATTCGAGCACATCCCGGTCGAAATCGTCAGCCACCTCTACCAGCGGTTCGTCAAAGGCGGCCATGGGACCGTCTACACCCCGCCGTTCCTGGCTACGCTGCTGCTCGACCACGCGATGCCGTACGACGAACTGACGGGCAATGAACGGATCCTGGATCCCGCCTGTGGGTCGGCGGTTTTTCTCGTGGGCGCGTTCC
>DATLQY010000037.1:0-4348 GCA_035534975.1 Pirellulales bacterium | reverse complement strand
CTGGTGCCGACGGCCAGACGGCTGCCGTCGGGCGTGAGGGCCAGGTAGCGTGGCCAGCGGCCCACCTCGATGCGCGCCGCCTCCCGCAGCGATTCGAGATCGACGACCGCCACCGCCGCGCCGGCCTCGAGGGCCACGTAGGCCAGCTTGCCGTCGGGCGAGACCGCCACCCCCACCGGTTCGAAACCGAGCCGGACCGAGCCGGTCGGTTTCAATTTGCCCTCCGTAATTTCCATCACACTCAGTGTGCCGGAATACGAGGCGGTCACCAGCACCCGGCGACCGTCCGGCGCAAGCGCCAGCCCCGCCGGCCGGTGTCCGCAGGCGACTTCATCGACGACCTGCCGGTTTTTCACATCGACCAGCGACACCGTGTCGGAGGTTTGGTTCGCCGTCACCAGCCAGGCCTCGTCGGGAGTGAGCACCACATCGACGGGCGAGCGATCGGGTTCGTCGGCCCACGCACCGGTGGCGAGCAGCGCCAGCAGGGCGAAAAGCGCACCGGCAACCAGCACCGTTTGGCGCGTCATGGTGGGCGGTGCCCACCCTACGGCAGTGTTCATTGCAGTCTGGGGCATTGAGCAATCTCATCGCCGGCTTGATGTTCAATGTCCCATGTTATCCGCAATGACCGTTTTGGCACAATCCACGACCTTGCAAATCGGCGCTGATTCACTAAACTCGCCCCATGCGTACTCCCCCCCTCGGCTCGACGAAAGCCGACCTCGACACGCCCGCTTTGTGCCTCGACCTCGACGTGATGGAGTCGAATATCCGCTGTGTGGCGGAAACCTGCCGCCGGCACGGCGTCGCCTGGCGACCACACGCGAAGGGACACAAGGTCTCGACGATTGCTCGCGCCGAATTGGAGGCCGGGGCCTTGGGTATCACGTGCGCCAAGCTGGGCGAGGCCGAAGTCATGGCGGCCGGCGGAGTTCGCGACTTATTGATCGCCAATATCGTCGTGGGCGAGCACAAGCTGCGGCGGCTGGTCGAACTGTGCCGGCATGCCGACCCGATCGTTTGCGTGGACCATATCGACCAGGTCTTGCCGCTTAGCCGAGCCATGGCCGGGGCGGGCTTGCGCGTCCGCGTACTGATCGAGGTCGATATCGGCCTGGGCCGCGTCGGCGTATTGCCCGGCGAGCCGACGCTCGCCCTTGCCCGCCGTATCCACGAGCTGCCGGGCCTTGCGCTGGCCGGCATCATGGGCTACGAAGGGCACCTGCTGACGATCGCCGATCCGGCGGACAAGGCGAAACAAATCACCGCGGCCCTCGACACGCTCGTCGCCACGCGCCGAACGCTCGAGCAGGCGGGCTTGCCCTGCCCGATCGTCTCTTGCGCCGGCACAGGATCGTACCTTTACTCGACACGCCACCCCGGCGTCACCGAGGTGCAGGCGGGTGGGGCGATTTTCATGGATATGTTTTACCGCGAAAAGTGCCAGGTGACCGAGTTGGGCTTCGCGTTGACGATCGTCGCCACGGTCGTCAGCCGGCCCGTGCCGGAGCGGGCGATCATCGACGCCGGCCGCAAGACCATGAACATCGAGGTCATCGCGCCACGGGTACTGGGCCGCGACGACGTTCGCGTGACGCGCCTTTCGGCCGAGCATGGCGAATTGGCGCTGGAGCCGTCGGCCCAAGGCTTGAGAATCGGCGACCGCCTCGAGCTGGTGCCGGGTTACGCCGATCTGACCACCGTGCTGCACGACCAGTTCTTCTGTTTCCGCAAAGGCAAGCTGGTCGATGTGTGGCCGATCGAAGGGCGGGGGAAGTTGACCTAATGGGGTGGCCGCTACCGGCGCCGCGTGGAATAACGGCGCGCATGTAGAACGCGAGCTACGCGCTTTTCGGAGTCGGCTTCGAACGTCACGGCCAGCGGAGGCGCAAATACAATGCGCCATGCTTCTGATCGCGATTCGCCCTGAGTGTGCGCGTCGAATTGGAGCAAACGTTCAATTTGTCTCGATGCGGCCGTAATGGCAGCGCGCTCCTCCGAGCTTGCCGAAAGCCAAACCGCCGCGAGCTCATTCAACGCGTCAGGCTGCCATTGAATGGCGTAATTCAAAGACTCTCCAAGTAGGCGATGACCTCGTCGGTGGTGTAGCCGGGGCCTTGTGCGCGACGTCGTAACTCTTCGTCGCTGAGTTGCGGCTCGTCGTCGTCCTCTGGGAACGCCAACGGCGTGTACGTGCCCAGCACCCGGCCGGTTTCGTCGCATAGGTCGAGCGGCTCGATCAGGTTCAATAGTTTGGCTCGCGTTTCCGCGTCCAGGGTTATTCTAGTCATCATGGTCTCCATGCTACCACCTGACAAACGCTGTCCCCATGAGTATTCTACCTTGTCGCACGGCCTGTTTCCATAGAACCTGGTTCACTGTCAAGCGGCACTTCCATGCCCGAATACGACCTTCTCCTCCGCGGCGGCACCGTCATCGACGGCAGCGGCGCGCCGGGCCGTAAGGCCGATGTCGCGGTTCGCGGCGATCGGATCGAGGCGGTCGCCGCCGGTCTGCCGTCCGACCACGCGGCCGCCGAAAAGGTGATCGACGCCACCGGGCTGGTCGTCGCTCCCGGCTTCATCGATACGCACAACCATTCCGACGGCTGGCTGCTGAAGATTCCGCACCTCGTGTCGAAGACCAGCCAGGGTTTCACCACCGAGGTGCTCGCTTCCGACGGAATCTCGTATGCTCCCATCGAACCAGACCAGGCCGCCGAGTGGATGCATTACCTGCGTTCGCTTGACGGGCTGCATTTGGCCGATTATCGCGGCTGGCGTTCGATCGCTGATTACATGGCCCTGCTCGACGGCCGCAACGTGCAGAACACCGCGACCCAAATCCCCTACGCCAACATCCGTGTCCTGGCGCTCGGATGGGGCCGTGCTCCGGCGGACGACGCCCAGTTGCGTTTGATGCGGCGGGAGGTGCGCCGCGGTATGGAGCAAGGCGCGACGGGCATTTCCACCGGGCTCGACTACGTGGCCGAATGCTTTGCCGATACCGATGAAATCGTCGAGGTCGCCCGCGCGATGGCGCCCTGGGGCGGACTCTACGTGACGCACGTTCGTTACAAACGGGGCGTGTTGGCCGGCGTGCGGGAGGCCGTCGAGATCGGCCGCCGAGCGGGCGTGCCGGTCCATATTTCGCACCTCAAGGGGGGCGACGAGCAAGAAAGCGAAGAGCTGCTCGACTACATCGACCGCGTGGCGGTCCACGAGGTCGACTTCTCGTTCGACGTCTATCCCTACCTGCCCGGCTCGACGATGCTCAACTCTCTCTTGCCCTACGACGTTTGGGAAGACGGTCCCTTGGGCGTCACGGCCAGGCTCGCCTCTCGCGATCTGCGGCGGCGTTTCGCCGCGCAACTCGACGATTACCGGCTGGAGCTCGACCAAATTCGCATCGCTTGGGTGCCGGGCAAGGAGAACAGCCTGTACCAGGGAGTATCGCTGGCCGAGTTCGCCCGGCAGGTGGATCGGCCCGCCGCTGAAGCCATTTGCGATCTGTTGATCGAGGAGAACCTGGCGGTATTGTGCGTGTTCTTCGCCGGCGACGACCGGCTCGTAGAGCCGTTCCTCAAGCACGAGCGTTTCATGATCGGCAGCGACGGCATCTACTTCGCCGACGGCCGTATCCATCCACGGCAGTACGGCGCCGCCACGCGCATTCTTGGGCCCCTGGTGCGCGAGCGCCGGCTGTTCTCACTCGAAACGGCCGTACGCAAGTTGAGCGGGCTGCCGGCCGAACGTTTCGGCCTGGCCGATCGGGGCCTGATCCGGGCGGGCGCCTTTGCCGACCTGGTCGTATTCGATCCGGCGACCGTTTCCGACCGGGCCACTTACGACAATCCGCACCAGCTCTCGATCGGCATCGAACACGTGCTGGTCAACGGCGTGCCCATCCTTCGCGACGGCCGGCCCCTCGAGATCGCGGGCCCGCGACTGCCGGGGCGGGCCTTGCGGTTCAAGGCTGGTTGAAGTGGAGCTCTCGCGAGTTCCGCTATTGCGTTCCGTAAGGCGTAGCGGAATTCTTGAGAATTCCGAGTGTCGCGTGAGAGGTTGAAAATCCGCACCACGTTGCGAAAATGGCTGAAGGCGGCAACAAAGCCGGCTGAAGCCGGCTAAGAAAAAAGTGTTGGGTGGGCTGCGATCCACCAGCTAAAGCTGGTGGCAAACGTAAGCGGGATGTCACACCCCTCGCCGCTCTGAAAATAGCATCGTTGGCCGCCGGCGCATTAAGGTAGCGACATGAGCCATCCACAGTCCCTCGACCTCGACGCCTATCTATGTCGCATCGGCTACACCGGTGCGCAGGTTCCCACGTTGGAGGTCTTGGATGG
>DATLQY010000036.1:0-5230 GCA_035534975.1 Pirellulales bacterium | reverse complement strand
GATCGGGTTGCGAATCCAGGAGCCGTCGAACGACGGCACCGCGGGGGCGACGACCGGCTGAAAGGCCCAATGCCGTTGTGGGTCGTCCGGTGTCGCTTCGTCCGACGGGTGCGCGGCGCCCTGGTCGATCCAGGCGCGAATCAGGGCGATCTCTTCGTCCGCGAGCGGTTCGCCTTCTTCCTTGGGCGGCATGCGGCCGGCGTCAAGCGTGCCGCGAATGGCCTGCACCAACAGGCTCCCTTCGCCGTCGCCGGGCACGATCGCCGGGCCGCGCGCTCCACCTTGCGCCGCGAGCGCCGCGGTGTCGAGCCGCAGCTCGGACTGCCGATTCAGCGAGCTATGGCAAGAGTAACAGCGGGCGGCCAAAAGCGGCTTGACCTGCCGCACGTAGTCGACCGGTTCGTCGGCCGACAGTCGCCCGCCGGCCATCGACCACAGCCATACGATGCTGAGCAGAACGCGGCGCACGGGGAGCATTCCTCAAGGCGGGGAGGCGAACCGTTTCGCCCGAAACCGTAGGGCTCTCTCAATTCTCCCCCGATGGGTGGTAGCGGAACTCGTGCGAGTTCCGATCCAAAGTCTCACGACTTCGGCTACCCATCAATGCGAGCCTGACAGAGCAGTGTGTATCGACGGCCATTGATACATTCCCTATCAAACCCGGTCGCAGGCGGAAGGTCAAGGTCGTTGGAGTCGCAAGGAGTTTCGTGGGCTCGGGCTGCCGAAGCGTCAAGTACATCAGTTCCCTGGCCGGCGATAGAACTCGACGGTCTTTCGTACCCCTTCGACGAGCGAGGTGGCACGCCAGTCTGGAAAGAGACTGCTGATGAAATTCGGGCGGGGAGGAATGTTGCAGGGAATTGGCGGCCCGTCGATCGTGATCCGCGCCGCCGATCCGGGCAAAGCCGCTTCAATGGCCCGCACGAAATCCGCGGTCGTCGCCCGTTCGCCCGGCAGATCGACCACCGTCGCCCCGGCGCGACACTCGAAGGCGCCGCGGACGAATGCCGCCGCCACGTCTTCGACGTAGTCGTAACCGGCCTGGCCCGTGTAACCGATCGCGCAGCTTTCTCCGCGAGCCGCCGCGCGCGCGGCCAGCGAGGGGCCGGCCGTGAGTCCTTGGTCGCGCTCGGGGCCGTACACCACATGAGGCCGAACCGCCACGGACGCGATGCCGAAGTTCCGCCAATATTGCTCCGCAATCAGATCGACCGCCTGCTTGAACGCACCGTAGAATGAGGTGGGCCGGTTCGGCTCAGATGGGCTGTCGCCCGTTTCTGGACCGTAGACCGCATACGAACTAGCATACGAAAGCGACCGCACGCGGTCCGACCGGCGCGCCGCTTCGAACAGCGCCGTGCTTCCGACGATATTCACCTGGCACCCCAGCCACGGATCTTGCTGACAAGCGGGCGTCAGCAACGCCGCGAGATGGATGATGCGTGTCACGCCATGCCGCTCGATGGCCGCACGCACGCTTTCGGGGTCCAGCAGCGACGCCTCTGCCCAGAGGACCTCCGCGCTCCGGTCGCCGAGCACCCGCCGCCAGCGATCGGCCGCGCGCTCGACGTCGAGGACCACCGGTCGAGCGCCGCGGGCAAGCAGTTCGCGCAGCACCCACGTGCCGATGAAACCGCTGCCGCCGGTGACGAGAACGGCATCCGTCATGGTTGCCTCACACCGTTGACCCTGGGCTTACGCGATGATTTCGTCGATCGGTTTGCCGTGGTCGATTTCGAGACGCTTGCGGCCGGGGATTTCGAGCTTCCGGGAGTCGAGCCCCAGTTGCTTGAGGATCGTGGCGTGGATGTCGGTGACGTAATGCCGGTGCTCGACCGCGTGGAACCCGATCTCGTCCGTCGCGCCGTGGGCAATGCCGCCTTTGATTCCGCCTCCGGCCATCCAAACCGAAAAGCCATACGGATGATGGTCGCGGCCATCCGTCCCCTGCGAAGCCGGAGTCCGGCCGAATTCGGTCGCGAAGATCACGATCGTCGAATCGAGCAAGCCGCGCCGCTTCAGGTCCTTCAGCAAGCCGGCGACCGGTTTGTCGACGGCTTTGAAATTGGTCTCGTGATTGGCCTTCAAGCCGCCGTGGGCGTCCCAGGCCCCGGCGCCGCCGGCCCCATGTTGGACTTGGATGAACCGCACGCCGCGCTCGATCAAGCGGCGCGTCGCCAGCATCTGCAAACCGAAGTCGCGCGTGGCCGGTTCGTCGAGTCCGTACAACGACTGGGTCGCCTGCGTTTCGGAGCTGAAAGCAAGTACGTCCGGGACCGACGTCTGCATGCGGAAGGCGAGCTCGTAAGCCTTGATCCGAGCCAGCAGGGTGGGATCGTTCGGGTAATCGACGGCCTTGAGCCGGTTGAGTCGATTGGCCAGTTCGAAGCTGAGTTGCTGCTCGTCAATGCCCAGGCCGCCGGCCGGCTTACCGTAATCGAGCGGGTTGTCGGGATCGATTCGAATCGGCACAGCATCGTGGGCGGGGCCGAGATAATGCCCGTCCTTCGCGTTCCAGTATTCGCGATTGCCCATCGAGATGAATTGCGGCAGATTGTCGTTCACGGAACCGAGTCCGTAATGCACCCACGCGCCAAGCGTCGGGAATTCTCCATCGAGCATGTGTCGGCCCGAGTGGAACTGCGTCTGGGCTCCATGGTTGTCGTCAGTGGTCCAAATCGAGCGGACGATCGCGATGTCGTCGATGCAACTCCCGACGTGCGGGACCCAGTCGCTGAGCTCGATGCCGCTGTCGCCGTACTTCCGAAAGCCGACCTGCAAGGGATAAAGTTTCTGTCGCAGCTCGACGTTGAACGCCACTTCGCGGCGGTTGAGCCGCTCGGGCTTTTGAGTGTCGGCATAGGGAGTCTCGCTGATCGACATGCCCGCGTACTTGGTGATCTCCGGTTTTGGGTCGAACGATTCCGCGTGCGAAATACCCCCGTTCATGAAGAGCCACACCACGCTCCTGGCCTTGGGAGCGAAGTGCGGCAGCCCATTCGGCGGCTGCCACGCTTCGGGCTCGCCGGCTTGCAGAACTCCGTCGCGAGCCAGCACCGCCCCCAGGGCCAGTCCGGTGAAACCAAGGCCGAGGTCGGCGAGGAACGCTCGACGGGATGGAAGGAATGGAGGGCGAGGAGAGGGGGAGCGTGGGAGGTCGTTGATCATTCCTTACTTTCCCATAAGTTCCGTGTCATCGAATCATGATGAAGTCGTTGTGATTGAGCAACGTCCGGACGAGGTTCGTTCTCGCGAGCGTTTCGGGGTCCGGGCGGTTCTTGGATCGAGCAAGGCCGGTCATGCGCTTCAGCGACTCGGACATCGTGGCTTGTTCGTCGAGAGTCGGCTCGACGGAGAGCACGGCCACGAACGCCGCGCGGATGAATTCGGAATCGGGCGCGTTCGGTAAAGCGGTGATGATGCGTCGCGTGATCTTGCCGGCCATCGCGGTCACGAGCGGGCTGTTCTCCAGGGCCAGGGCTTGTTGCGGAACGATGCTTTCCGTTCGGCGGTAACAGTCGAGCACGTTGGCATCGTCGAAGGTCGAAAGGAAATTCTGGTGGTCGTTGTGCGAATGCACGAAATACAGGCTGCGGCGGCGAGAGGCTTCGTCGCTGACCGCGATCGATGGGCCGCCGAGCGCGAGGTCGAGCTCCCCGGCCAGCGACAGCAAACTGTCGCGCACGATTTGAGCTTCCATGCGAAGGGAATTCATACGCCAGTAGAAACGGTTTTCGGGATCGCCGGCCAAGGTCGCTTCGGCCGCGCCGGCGCTGGATGACGAAAGCCGGTACGCTTGCGACGTCACGATCAGTCGATGGATGTGCTTCATGCTCCAATGGTTCTCGACGAGCTCGACGGCCAGCCAATCGAGCAGCTCGGGATGAGTCGGCGGGGTGCCCTTGCGGCCGAAGTCGAAGACGCTCGGCACCAGCGGCTTGCCCATGTGTCGCATCCAGATGTGATTGACCGCGACTCGTGCCGGCAACGGATTGCGCGGATCGGTGATCCAATTCGCAAGGGCCGTTCGTCGACCGCTGCTCGTCGTGAGGTACGGCGCGCCGGCGTTGCGGTTCTGATAGTCCTCCTGGGTCTTCTTGGCTCCGGGCAGCGTTGAATAGGCGTCGCTCGGCGTGTCGACCGCTTTGCAAGCGGTCTCGAACGCGGTCCGCGCATCCGCGACTTTCTTCTCGGCTTCGGCCATCTTGTCGGCGGCCGCTTGGATCAGCGCGAGTTCGGCGCGGCCCACTTCTTCGTCGGCGCGCGAGGCCGCCAGGAGTCGTTCCGCCTTGGACGCGGCCAGGGCCAATTCCTTCGCGGCGGGAGATTCCGAGCCGGTGTTCTTGTCGGCCTCCGCGGCGCTCGCGGCCGATGTCATGAAACGCGCTCGATCCGCGGCCGCTCGGGCTTCGATCGAAGCGAGCTGAGCTACCATCGACTTCAAGGCTTTCTCCGCGATCAGCAGGCCGAGCTTCGCCTGATCGACCGCTGTCGGCGCCACGGTCGTCGCGGTCGAGGCGGGAGGGGGGGGTGCTTCGGCTTCGGCGGGCTTGCCGGCCGCGGCCTTCGCGGCCATGTCCTTGGCCGCCGCTTCCGCTTCACTGAGTTTCTTCTTGGCGGCATCAACGGCGTCGCGCGAGGCCGCGAGCTGCCGCTGGGCGGCTTGCCGATGTGCCGTGACGACGAATTCACGCAGCCCCGGGTAGGTGGCTTCGATTGGCAGCGAGACCGGTTCGATCGTCAGCTTCAGATCATCCGACGACAGGAACGCGGGCACACCCGGTTCCAACGCGCGAGTCTTGTCAGGGTTACGATCGTCGCCGCGGACGTGCAAATGGGTCTGCGCGTCGAGGTGCGCGTCGAAGGCGCGCGGGATGCCGTCTTTCTCGAAGTCGATCTGGCCGGGAACCATCTCGGTGCGGATCTGATAGGGCTCGAAGACGGCTCGCAGCTTGTAATACTCGACCTGCGTGAGCGGGTCGTACTTGTGGTCGTGGCACTTCGCGCAATTGAACGTCAGCCCGAGCATGCCCTTGGCCACGTGCTCGATGGTTTCGTCCAGCCAGGTGGTGCGATTGAAGATGAAATATTGCCGAGCCAGGAACCCGGTTGCCCGCAGGCGCTCGAGATCGTTGGGATAGAGCTCATCGGCCGCGAGCATCTCGCGGAGCATCTGGTCGTACCCCGTGTCGGAGTTGACCGATTCGACGATCCAATCGCGCCAATGCCA
>DATLQY010000035.1:0-12399 GCA_035534975.1 Pirellulales bacterium | reverse complement strand
TTCTGAAATCGATGAGGCGACCGACCGGCCGCGAGCATTACCGGCGACTTCGGGCCGACCTCGACCGCCTGACCCACATCGCCGTCCGCACGAACACCCGCGGCGAGGGCAAGCACAAGCCAATCGACGGTACGGTCGCATGCCCGAGTCTGCCAGCGGACTTGGCCCTGGATCCACTTCGGCGGATCGTTTACCGATTGTTTCGCTCGGCGGCCCGATGGTCCGCACGCCCGCCTCAAGCTGCTCAGCTCCGGCGTGGCGAAGGGCGCCACCGACGCAGGCTCGGCGCGGGATTCTGTTGTCGACCCGGCGCGGTCGGCCGACACCGAAGGGTTTTTCGACAGTTACGAGTTGCGGGAGCCGAACGATGCCGGCGGAACGGTCGTCACGCGCTAGGCGCCGCCCGAGTTCGCGACAATCTCCGCGGCGTCACCGGCCGCGCGTGGCTTGGCGCCGTGAGGGCGGTGGCGCCAGCCAACCGCGCCGGCGTGCCAGCGGCTGAAACAGCGCTCGATGATCCGCGAGTCGCGCAAATAACGCCGCCAGCCGGCCGGTCCGAGTGCCATCCACCCCCGCGCCAGTCGGCCCCAATCGGGCCGCCGCCCATGCGTGAAATTCGCCAGTGCCACGTTCACCGCCGCCGAGAACGTGGCCACGTGCGCGACGCATTCTCCGTCCGGATGCGCAGCGCGCCAACGGGGCAGATGGCGGCCGAGCACCATGCCTTGCTGCTGCTCCATCTCGCGAGGCAAATCGCGGCGCGAAAACGTTTGTGAGCCGGTGTGAATGCGAAACGCGGCGAGCGGCGTCGGGCAGTAGACCGTGCTGCCCAGTGACGCCAGCCGCAGCCAATAGTCCCAATCGGCCGAGTACCAGAGGTTCTCGTCCATAGGCCCAACCGCCGCGGCGGCGTTGGACTGCACCAGCGTCGCCGGCATGCCGACGAAGCACTGCGCCAGCAATCGCGGCACGACCTCCGCCGCCGACAGCGGACGCTCGCGGCGCGGCAGGGGGCAGTGCCAGTAGCCGGCGCGCCGGCCCGCCGCGTTGAGATATACGCAGGGGTGGACCACCATGGCCGCGTCGGGCCAACGCACGGCGAGACGCCGCAAGGCCCGCAAGCGCCGCGGCAGCCACAGATCGTCCTGGTGCAGAAAGCTGAGATACTCTCCTTGCGCCCGGGCGATCCCGAGGTTCGTGCCGGCGACCCAATTGCCGGCGTGTTGACGCTCGATGATCACCAGGCGCAACTTGACGGAATAAGCGCGCAGAATCTCGAGGGTCGCGTCCGTCGAGCCGTCATCGACAGTCACGACTTCGATCTCCGCGTCATTCTGGGCGACGACGCTCTCGAGCGCGGCCGGCAGGTACGCCGCGCCGTTGAACGTCGGCACGATCACGCTCAGCCAGGGTCGCGTCATGGCCTCAATAACCGTCGTCCATCGGCCCTTGCCACAACGGGCCATCGACCGTCATACCGCGCGGAGTGACGAGGGCCGCGTAGACCACGCCGTCGATGCTGGCCGTAACGAACTTCAAGTGCCCGTCGGCGAGGAGTATGTTGACGCCGTTGCCCGTGTGGTACGACGACGGCCAAGGCGCCTGCCCTTCGGCCTGCGACAGCGCCGCGTTGATCATCTCGAACCGGGCCGGCGCGGCGCCTCCGCCTCCGTTGGCGGCGCGGTAATCGACGTCGCCGGCGGCGCAACTGGCGTTCTTGCAGATGTACCCGCTGATGAAGAACGAATTCCGGGTCGGGAAGGGAAAGGCCCAGCTTGAGCCCGCCGCGGCGTCGTAGCCCGCCCGCACGTTCTCCGAAAGCATGATCGTCTGCGAAGTGCCGTCGACAATGTCGTCAAGCGAGTGATACCGGTTGGTGCCGCTCTCAGGCGGCCAATTGACCACGAAGAAGAGCGACATACACTGGAAAAGGCTGCGGTCCGTCGGATTGCCGTCCGGCACACTCGGGTTCAGGGAAATGATCCCATTTCCGTTCAAATCGATAGGCTGCACGCCGGGGGTCGCGCTCAGGCTCGATCTCCAGGTCGAAGGGACGTCGGTCGGCATCGTAAAGCCAATCCCATTGTTGACGACATAACTGAGGTTGCCGTGCCCTGTTTCGGCCGAGTCGTCGTCGGGACAGATGAGCACGTCGATTTGAACTTGGGAGAGCGCGGCGTTCACCGAAGACGAAACGGGCTGGTCGAACTGCCACTTGACGAAGATTTCGCGTCGTTCGAGCCAGGGAAGCAACTCCACGACCCAGCTATGGTACATCGTGCCATTGGTGCCGAAGTTGCCCGTCGCGGGCAGGCGCCGCCGAGCATCGGCCTCGCCCAGCACCGCCGTGCCCAAGTTGCGAAGGTTGTTGGCGCACGTGTTCCTTCGGCCCGCCGCCCTGGCCTGCTGGACCGCCGGGAGCAAGAGGGCCATGAGCATGCCGATGAGCGAAATCACCACCAGTAACTCGACCAGCGTGAATGCGCCACGATTTTTGGCTTGGATCATCGACGGAACTCCGCCATGAACTGCGCTTAGCCCCTAAACAAATCTACTGTACACCGACCTCAGCGATCGTGAAAGTTGCAATCATTCGCTTCTCGTTTCCGGTGTTTCAGTAAACCCGTTTTCCTAGGGCTGCTGGCCCGCCGGCGTCAGTCCGGTCCCAAGACTAGCCGGGAGAACGGCGTCGACCTTGAATCGTTCTAATGACGAACGGCAAGAACAACAGCACGGCGCCGGCCGCCAAAAGCAGATAATAGCGTCGCCGATTGCCTGTTTGCTCGATTATGTCGCCGATGCCAAACGATGCCAACGTAAATAGGGCTGGATCCACGGGGTCGGCGTCAAAGCTCTCGACGGCGAACTCCTCTCTCATTGTCTGTGTACCGTCGCTCTTCTGATCCCATTTCTCGATCCTCTTCACCAGAGGAGCGCCAGCTCGCTCCCCCGCGTAGGTCACTCGTCCCCAATGACCGAAACGGGATTCTTTAACCCCCATACTGTACTCGCGCACTGCCCACGACTTCTCCGGGAAAAATGATATATTGCAAGCGTAAAACCCAGGTGTCCCATCAACCTTCGTGGTCTTCCAATGAAACGCGACGCTGACGATCTTTTCCCCGTCCTCAACGACTTCGTCGATGGAGGTGATCTCGAATCTTGGGTCGGTAATCCATTCTTCAACGGTGCTTGAAAACAACGCGAACGGCGCGATCGGCGCGGCACAGCCGCCGTACGCGCGCTCCAGAGCGTCCTTGTACGGAGTTTCAGCGTCCGTCACACTGAAGCCGCTTTGGTCCGCTGTCCTTCCGACCAAGAACGCGCGTTGCGGTGTGGCGACCTGGGCGGCACGTCTCCCTTCCTGTGCCGAATTCCCATGGATGAGCACGTACTGAGCGCGTACCATATCTCCCGATTTCCACACCTCGTATTGCCTGATTTGGTCGCGACCGTCGTCCGCGGGCCACCCGAATCGCCTGTACGTGCCCTTGACGTGGACGCGATCGTAGGCCTCGGCAAGTTTTTTCGAAGCCGCGTGGTAACTGCGAAGGAACTCGTCCTTTGACATGCCCGCTCCCGCCGCTCGGCGGGCCGAAAAACTGATTGTTGACAACGCCAAACACGCAAGCGCGCCCATTAAAGCTGCGCGCGTCGGCGACAAGCGGCCCGATTTGCGCTGGGCCGCTACGGACACGATACCTTGTGTGGAGAGACAGGGGAAAAACCAAGCCGACATCGGTTCTAGAATGAAGCGGAGCATAGGCAGTTCTGGTTCATAGGGTTGACGACGCATACACATGTGTTCGGCGTGTCACATTGCTTGCCCAACGTGTCACCGGTACAGCCATCCATCGTTCCTCCGTCCTCTTTTTGTAAGCAAAAAGTATACCCGCCACCGCCGCTAGTGCACTGCGTCCCTCCGCTCTGGGCAAGCACGGGCGCGGTCAAAATCAGTCCAGCCCCAATAAGAAAAACGCCCAACGCAATCGCGGAACTCGACAGAAAGTTGCAAATTAGCTTCTTCATACGATCCTCCAAAATGTCTGAACAAATCAAAATATCTACGTCCCGTCTGCAACACCTTGCATGCCACCTGTGGTTCCCACCGATGTCGACCGGGATGTTCGGTAGGGTCGGGGGTTATCGACGACGCGTCCAGACACCGTCAAGACGACGGGAGGGCCTGCAACATCAAGGTAGAGGCGAGCGGTCTCGACCACTGTCCGACCGGCGGATTCGCGTCTAGGCCGAATCCCAACCTCCAATTGAATCGTAGCGCCGGCGGGCACAACGATGGGCAGTCTTGTGGCAACGAAACAACGGCAACTCGGCTTCGCGCCGACTACAGTTATATCGCCAGCGGTTGGGTTCTTGACCGTGAAGGAGCGCGCAACGCGATCCTCTGGAGCCAATTCTCCGAGCCAAAGCGCCGGCGATTCCGGAAGCAACTTATACCCTTGGCAGTATGCGATTGCGGCGCGTGCTGAGCCGAATTGCACCACGCCGATCGCACATGCTGCTGCTATCGCGCAAACGCCGACCGAAACAGAAATCTGAATCGACGGATCCCGCGCGCTTACCGTCGGCCGGAAAAGCAACAACGCCCCCACGGCAATCAGGTCGAATCCGAATGTGTACTGTGGTGGCACGTCCAATGAGCCCAGGCAAGAACAAGACCGCTCCCCCGAAAGGAACTTGTGTAAAGCAACGACGGAAAGCACGGCGAACAGGGCGACCGCCACGCGCCAGGTCCAGGTTTCGCACCGGCTGAAGAGCAAAAAACTTCCAAGCACCAACTCAACGACCGTGGCGGCCACCACGGGCATATGGGTCCACGACAAAGCCCCGCCGCCAGCAGCATCGCTGAATAGCTGATGAGCTTTGAACGCCGAAGCGATCAAGAGCACAAATCCCAGAGCCATCCGAACGACGTTGAAGCGAATCATGAAAAACGTGAACCGTATTTCGTTGGGAACCAGTGGCAAAATTCACAAGCCCCTAATGAATAGTACGCGCGGCCTGTTGGTAAGAAATCCCCTCGCCAAGAATTGCTCCTTGATGCGACCCAATCCTGCGGACAGCGGTCGGTGCGCCTCGCTCTAGGCCAGCTTCATGCTCCCGTGGCTTCGCACGAAGTCACGGCGCCGGCGCGAGTTACGACCGGGATTCTTGCGAATTCTGCTACGCCACGTTACCGGAAATTCGGGAGCCATCAATAATCCGCCTCAGTCCGGTACTCGACCACCACAATGGAACCTGGGATGCCGTAGCCCTCGTAGAACGCCGCTTCGCTTTCTTTTTGCCAGCGCGCTGGGCGGTCGTGCAACGCGCCGACGACCCACAATCGTTCCGAGGCCAGCTCGGCCAACTCATCGCCGCTGATGAAGTCACCCTCGGTCAGCGCGGCGGTACCCTGGTAATGCGCGAGCTCGAGGCCCGAACCGAGCAGTCGGCAGTCGACGTCGCGGCCAAGATGGTATCGGATCGGGAGATAAAACCACGGGCTGGAAACGACGACCGGTTCTCCCACACGGCGCGACGCCGTGATGTGCGTGGCGGCGGCGCGGAGACCTGACTGGTTGCCGAAATCAATCCGCCGGGCATAGTCGTCGTCGAGCAGTAGCAACCCGGTCAGCACGCCGGCGGCGACAATCGTCCGTTGCGGCCAGGCGTGGATCTTAGCCACCAGCCGCGCCGCGCTCGCCAGTAGGAACAACTGCGAGAAGATGAAACACCCCACACTCAAAATGTTCCGGCCGCTAGCACTCACGATCACGGCGAGAGTCAACGGAACGAGGGTTGAAACGAGCAAGTACCAGTCACCCTCGCGGGGCCGCCAAAGCAGCGATAGCACCACCAGGGCGCATGCGGCGGCCGCCACCGTAGCGTCGCGCTGGTTCGCCGCCCGGTTCTCGGGATCGGCGAAGATCTGGTGAGAGAGCGTTGGCACACTCCAGCGCGTCAATGGGTCGGTCCAATAGGCCCGCTCGACCTGCGCCTTCTGCCGCAAGACGACGGGCAGCCACGGCAGCCAGCCGGCGCCGATCATGGCGAAGCTCAGGAGCGCCAGTCGAAACCGGCGCTCGGCAAGAAGCGCCCCCTGCCGCCAGCGCGATTTGGCCAACAGGTAGGCTGCGGTGAAGATCCCCTGCGCCGCCAGCGAAAACAGGGCATACGAGTGCGTGTACGCGAATGCTAGCGCCGTGCCGAAATACAAGAGCCACGAGCGCCATGCATTGCGCGGCGCCACCGGCGGAGGTGGGTGTTCTGCCGTCGCGTCATCGCCCTTCCGCTCTGCGCCACTCGGCGCGTGCAGGGCTCGTAGCAACAACCAACTAGAGAATGCCGAAAGCGCCGCGCCAACGGCGTACATCCGCGCCTCCCAGCCCCAGCGCACTTGCAGTGCCGTGACGGCCACCAGCGCCGCCGCGAACAGTCCCATCCATTGCCTGCGGCTTGGCTCCATGGCGCGCGTGCTGGAAAAGGCTTCGACCACAAGCAGGTACGTCCCCACGCAGCTCGCCGCCCCCGCTAAGACCGACGGCAAACGCATCGTCACGGCTGAGTCACCGAAGCAGGCGACCCAGAGCTTGAGCAGCAAGTAATAAAGGGGCGGGTTGTTGTCGCGCGCCGTGCGCTCGATGATTTCGGCACACGGGAAGCCGGCCAAGCGCCAGGTGAAGGCCTCGTCGAACCAGAGACTTCGCTCACCCAGTCGCCAGGCGCGGAGCGCGACGGCCGCCGCCACGATGACGGCCAGCCCCAGCGCGACGCGGCCGCGTGAACCAATGGTGGCCACTGTGGCGCGCCATGCCTTGCTCGCACCGATCATGCGATGCTCTCCGGGGGATTGGCCGCGTCTGCCGCGCGGGGCAAGCGCGTCGAACGCGAGGCGCCGCGGCGCACTCCGATGACCGACAAAAGAGCCAGCACGGCGACGCCAACCGAGCTTGCCGCCGCGCCCACGACGAAAGAGCGCGGAGAGTATAGCACCTCGACCTCGTGCCGTCCCGCCGTAAGCCGGACGGCGCGGAACAGGCCATGCGCCGCCGCCAGTGGCGTCGCGCCCCCGTCCACCCTACATGTCCAACCGGGGTACGCGGTGTCGGCAAGCACCAGCATTCCCGCTATTGGCGCATCGACCTCGACGCGAACGCGGCGAGGTCCCTCGGCCACGATGCTTGCCGCCCGCGATCCGGCGCCCAGCGCGCGGAGGTCGTCACGCGTCAACCGTTCGACATCGACGTCACACAGTTCCGCCGCGCGGCCCGTCGCAAAGCGCGCTCGCGGCAGCGCACCGGGTACTGCCGACCACCACGTGCCGCCGCGCCCGCAGGTGTGGCTGCAACCGCCCAGCGCCAGCGCCAAGGGCGCGTCGCGTTCGACGGCGCGGAGGTATCGCGAAAGCGCGGCCGGAAACACACCGGCCTCATTCGTGCCCGCCATCGAGCGCCGGCCGTCGACCGCCGCGCGCACCATTCCGCTGTAGATCAGCTCGGCCATCGCGACGCACGGATAATTCGGCGCCTCGGCGAGGCGGATGGGTGGATCGATGCGCAATAGCTCGGCAGGCAGGTCGACCTTAGGCTCATCGGCCAAAAGGAAATTCGCGGCGTTGTGGTAGCCGAGGTCGGCCACCGCCAGCGCGAGAACCAACAGCGCCCCGAGCGTTGGCGGCCGGCGGCGGAGGTGCGCAGCCGCGCCCAGGACCGCCGCGGTCGCGACCAAGAATAGGAGGGCCTCGATCAATTCCGACCGAGCGTGCGACCAGGCGTGGGCGACCGCCGCCAGTGGGGTCAGTTGCCCCGCGCGCGTATCAGGGAGGAGCGTCAGGGTGGCGGCCAACCAAAGCGTGGCGGGCAGAAGCCAGCGACGGCGGCGCCAACCTGGCGGCTCGTGCGCGAGCCACGCATCAAGGCCACGCGCGGCCAACAGGCCCACCAGCGGCGTTACGACCGCGAAGACCCTGCATGGACAGCGGAACATTTGCCAACCCGGCACGATTTGGCTGGCAAGACGGAACCACGGCGTCGCGTCGCCCAACGCCATGATGAGACCGATCGCGATCAGAGCCGCGGCGCCCCACTGCCAGCGATCGACTCGCAATCGAGTCAAAGTGTATACCACGAAAAACGGCGCGACGGCGCCGATATACATCACCCGCTCGTGGAAAAACTCGGCATAGCCGGCGACAGGCTTGCCCGACATCGGATCCCCAGCGATGCCGGGAACGATCAACCGCACCCAGTCGAGAGTGGTCATCGCGTACATCGACGCGAAGCCCTTGTCACCTCGAAGTGATTCTCCCAAGCCGTCTCGCACCAGCTCCAAAGTTGGGACCCACTGGACGGCACTCACCACGACCGCGAGGAGCGCCGCGCCCGTGGCCCACGCGAGCTGACGCCCACGCGAGACGGACCCACGCGGGGCGGTGAGCGAGCCGAGCGTCCACGCGACCGCCAGCAGCGCGGCGTAGTAGGCAATTTGCGGGTGCGCGCCGAGCACGAGCGCCGCGCCCGTTGCCGCGACAAGCGCCGCGCGGACGGGCCCGGGAGCGTCGAGCAGGAGAATGATGGCGCAAAGGAACCAGGGGATCAGGCTGGTGCCAATCACGTTTCCCACGTGCCCGGCCATCAAATGGTTGATCAGGTAGCCGCTTTGGGTCAAAGTCGCGGCGCCGAGGGTCGCGCCGGCGCGTTGCGCGCCCAGCAATCGCGCAAGCCGGTATTCGCCGCCGAATGCCAGGGCGATGTGAACCAGCAGCGCGAACTTCAATGCCGTGTTGGCGGGGGCGAACAATAACGGCAGCGACAGACCAGGATAGAAGATTCCCGCTTGTTGACCGGCGTGCAATGGCGTGCCATTGCCCAGCCACGGTATCCATAGCGGGACACTCCCAGCCCTAATCTCGTCGCGGATGAACTCATGGACGGGAAGCTGAAACGTGGTGTAGTCGGACCAAGGATACGTCGGCAACACGTTATCGCCGGGCGCCCAAAGCGTGGCGAACGGCGCAATACATGCCATCGCAACGGCCCAGGAAATCCAGGCGTCGTTCGAACGCAACCAGTGTGGCAAGTTACGACCAGCCTATGATGAAATCCAACGGATTACGGCCCCAAACGCTCGCGTTCGCGATCGCGGCATAACCATTGATTGCCAGCGACAGCAGGCAAAGCTCCAAGGCGACAAAGCGCACCGGTGCGAACCGCCACCAGACGCACCGCGGAGCGGTCGCCAGTGGGACGCAGAGGAACGGGATGACCGGGACCATCATCCGCGGTCCGTAGCACAAGCCCCCCTCCCAGTCGACCCAGGCGGACATGAGGCAAAAATAGAGTAGGAATGCACCGGCAACTTGCCATCCCTCGTAGGGATGCAATCGCAGGAACGTGGGCCAGCAGGCGAGCGCCACGACGACCAAGGGCGCGATCGGAACCAGCCCGTGCGCCCATGAAAAAAACAGTCCTGTCGCCCCCTCGACGAAATCGCCGGAGATCCATTGGATCGGGCTGCGCGTCCACGACCCGTGCATATGGTAGTTGAGCGCCGCCAATGCGGCCACCGCGGCGCACGACGGCAAGATCGCGCCCATGGCGGAAACGATTCGCCCCCTGACCAGAGCGCCGGCAGCAAGCGGCAAGGCCAACAGCGCCAGTGGCGGCTTCATCGATACGCCCACCGCGATCAGGCAACCGGCAAGGAGGAACGATCGTCGACGAAAGGCCGCAGCGTAGGCCCCTGTGGCGCAGGCCAGCAGGTACGGCTCGGTGAAGAGCGTCCGCCCGTAGTGCCAGGCCGGCGTGGCGAGAAACGCGGCGGCCATGACGATCCAAGCCGCGTTCGCGCCAGCCGCGTATGGTTTGACGATCCGCCAAAAGCAACAGGCCGCGGCGAACAGGGAGGCCCCCGAGCAGACCAGCGCCATCGGTTCCACCAGGTCGCTGCCGCGCAGCGGCCACAACAGCGCCGACAGCACGCACGCCAGGCCGGGCGGGTGCCACGAATACTCGCGGCGAGGCGCCCACTCCGCCGGGCATCCATGGCGCGGTTTGGGCGCAGGGTGCCCATCGCGGTCGCGACGCCAGCCGGCGGAATTCGTTTCGAAGTATTCGTACCAGGCGATGAATCGCTCGCCCACGTACCACTTCGTATGATGATCGAGAGGCCGTCCGGCGAACCTTCGTCCGGCGTCGAGCGCGCCCGCGTTGGCGGCGGCGTAGTTGTTGGAGAGCTCCAGGTCGCCATCGTTGAGAAGGCTGTTTACCATCACCAGGTAGTGCGGTTCATCGCCCAACCAAACGTGCGGCCCGTTGGGGAGCATGGGACCGGAAAAGAAGTGGGGCTCGAACAAGGCGACGCCCATGATCAACGCCAAGGAGATGGCACCAAATGCGTCGCGGCCCTTGAGGCGGGGCCCACGCAGGAGATGCTCCCAGATTCGCCGATTCATGGTGTGCGACCCAAATGGTGACTGGGTGCGGTTTACCGGTGCAAACTCCGCCGTCCCAAATCCGATCTTGGGGCAAACGCGCATACCGCGCTACCCCCCCCACGGTCGGCGACGCCATTCGCCTTCAACGCCAGAAGTCGTTCGACCTCCGCTCGTAGATGTACGATGCCGCGCGCGCGGTGCCACCGCACGGTCGACGGACGAATGCCCAGATCCCGCCCCAATTCGCGGCTCGGCACCACTTCGTCTCGGGCGCACGCATCGGCCCAAATGACCGCTTGTGCATGCTCGCAAAGTACGCTCATGGCTTGGGCGACAACGCACATGATTTCGCCGCCGACCGTGGTGCCGACGTCGTTGGCCGGGGCACCTAGGGGCGCCACGGCCAGCGACTCCAACTCGTCAGGGGCGGCGCCGATCTCATGACCGCGCTGCCGGAACCAGGCGGCCCGCGCGACGGTCGCCGCCTGATTGCGGGCGATTCCCCAAAGCCACGCGCCAAGGGTCCCCTTCGCGCCATCAAACTCCGCCCACGATTTCCAGGCGTGCGCTAGAGCGTCGAGCACGATCTCTTCACCGTCCTCGCGCGACAGCAACCCATGGTATTTCAGCCGAAGTCGCTCGACGAACCCGGCCGAGAATCGCCGTAGCAAGTCGGGCAGGAGGGTTTCATCGTGCTCCAGCCAGCGCGTGGTTAGCAGCGACTCGGCCGCTCGGTCCTCGGCGTCCGCGTCTCGCTGCGGGCGGCGTCTCGCCTTGGCCAGCTTGGCCCCGTCAACGTAACGCCTGTCGAATGCGCCGCCAGCCACGGGCACGTGCCGCGTTGCCATGGAGCCCTCCTTACCAAGATAGGTCCGCAACGTCCCTCGGATTTACGAAGAGAAAGAGTTGAAATTATCTCGGCTGTTTGGGGTCAGCAGACAAGACAAAATCACTCTAGCATGGTGGCACGCGTCGTTCAAGGCCCCAACGACCAAGCCCCGAAACTTCGTGAAAAGCCGACGAGGCCGGCCCGTTTCGTGGGCTTGCCGAGGCGACGTCTGGCTCGGCGGACACGCCTGCGCGTCGTGCGCTACGGCTTCCGGCGCTGGAAACGCACTGCCTGCGGACATCCGTCCTAGCGCGACGGGTTGACGAGCTGACCAAACACAGGCCGCCGAGGGGAGGAAGCCCACGCCAATGACTTATCCCGTTTTGGAAAACGTAATGCGATTGGATCGAAAATGACCTTTGCCGGTCTCATCACCCAGCAAGTCGGAGAAAAGTTTGTCGCGATCTTCGATGATCGTAGGAAAGTATCCCAATCGGTTGGAAGTCGGGCGCCGAGCAGGAATTCGCGGCCGAGGCGAACGTCATGGGTCCGGGTAGGGGAACTAGACCGGCGCCCACGTCCGTTGGGGAGTGCGGCAAGGAATTGTGGGCCCCCCCGCTGTGTCACGGGCACGAATTGGTAACATTTTGGTAATGGCACTGGCCGTGTCACCTCGATGCCAATACCACCCGCTGCCGCCGCGACTGGTCGGGATGCTCATGTGCATAGTTTGGTGGGCTACAGCACGAGGTATCCTGTCGCCCGAAGTACCAGCAGCATTCCCCCCAGGAACGAGCCAACCAAAAATGTCCAGGCCGCCCACCGCGCGCCGGCTTCGGTCAGGGACAACGAACCGACCACCAACTTGTGGAAAAAGTCCACAAGCCAGGTTCCCTGGTCAAGAGTCAGGCGATGTCGGCAGGGATTCGCGTTGCTCGCCCGTGGCCCAATTCACCAGCCGCCAACCGCAAGACCTGACGACCAACAAGGAGGGTTCATCCGGAATCTGCGTACCAACTGGGGTGACGGACGGAGTACCGGTGGCCTCTTCTCTGGACCGCCTGCCACGGTAAGATGTGAATTCGATTGCTTTTAGGTGCAGGCGATCCTGCCGCACCCGAACCAAAAGGAC
>DATLQY010000034.1:0-3993 GCA_035534975.1 Pirellulales bacterium | reverse complement strand
CTATCCCGTATTGTTCATGGACCAAGGAGGAACGGGCGCAGAGTGCTGTAGCAGAATTCGCAAGAATTCAAGCGTAACTCGCGTCCACGGCCAGACTTCTTGCGAAGCCAGCTACGGGACCATGAATAATCCGGGCTAACGGGACCTGTTAGGACACCACCTTCGCGGCGCGAAGACGCTTAGTAGGCCCCCCCAGGGCGGGCGCACTTCATTTTCCCGTGTTTTTAGAGGGTTTCCACCCACGAGCACCCCGTGCCCCCACCAGAGTCGGGTCACGCCGTAAGCGTCGAAAGCTGGGCCGGCGGACACCAGCGTGAGACCTTGGACCAGCGCGGCGGCGGCCAGCAACCGGGCGAAGGGATCCTTGTGGTACAGGGGAAGGTGTGCGTATCGAGCAGAATCTTCATCCCATGTACTCGCTCAACTCGTCCAATGGTTCGTCAAAATCGTCCGGGACCTGGATCAGTCCCTTGGCGCTCCCGGCGTGTGAATAACCCGGCCACTCGGTATTGACGATCGGTTCCTGGGGCTGAATCGACACGGTGTAGGTCCGCCCATTGTCGCCCTGTATCGTGACCCTCTCCCCTGCCTCAACCGCCGCCAGGAGCTCTCGCAAGCGATGTTCAGCTTCCGGAATGCTGATGCGAGTGAGATTCATTTCTTGCTCCTGACGGTGATCTGGACGGGCCTCACGATTTAGGCGTCCCGTGGATGTAATGATCGTGTTGGGCCGCCATGTCTGGAGGCAGATCGAGAACGGTGCCGATGACGTCGGCAAACTGCTCGGCCAGGGTGTTACCTGGGGAACTGGATTCGGTGCGCGGCTAGCGACTGGGGACTTGTTTGCCACCGCGCTTTGGCTTGCCCGTTTCCACTCGCAGGCCGTCTCGAATCAGCTTCAGCGTTTCGATTTCTGCCGGCTTCGGTGACTTGCCGGACTCGAGATTGCGAATCTGCTTGTCGAACCAAACCGCCGCGTCGATGCCCTCCTTGGCGCATTGCTCCAGAAGGTCTGCGCGAATCGCGCTCAAAGTCTTTTTACCAATCATAATGTTTGCTCCAATAATTTGCGCAACTCAATTACGAGGTCCATGGCTTCCGCCAGATCCAAACCGCATCCGGCAGCTTCGTCTACCGCCTTGAGGACGAGCGACTGCCGGTCGGCTTCGCTTCCGACGATCAGCGAGCCGACCAAAGACGCCAGAATCTCTTCGGTCGCCGGAGCGATCTTATCAGCGAGAAATCACTGAATTCGGTCGTTGCGGCACACGATCTGGTGTCCGCGTTCGTGCGCGATGATCGCGTCCAGGGAGAAATCGCCCTGGTTGGCATCCCTGACAAAGGCTTCAGCATATACGACGAGTAGATCGCGTTCGGCGGCGGAACCAAAGCCAAACTGCGCACCGCCGCTGCTGCTAAATACGTGTCGATATTCCACGCGACCGACGAAACCAAGCCCCTTCGCGATCCGCGTCGCGCGTTGGAGACGCGCCGCACGTTCGGCGGCTGAAATCGGCTTGGGACCTTGCGCTGCCATGAAACGGACCACTCTCTTACTGCGTCAGATCAACTCCTGCCGCCGTTCGGCCCGCGACAGGGCGGGCGACGCTGGTGTGCCGGGGGCGGTGATTCCGGGGGTGACGTCGTCGCAAGATCACCGGCCGGGAATGAGTTCGATTAGCTTGGGCTCTGCGCGCTCGATCTCACTGGGCGCGGCCAACCGATCGGCCTCGGCGGCCAATCCGCAGCGCCTCCGCAACCCCCAAAACGCCGTTGAGCTGCAAAAATCGCCATCGCTCAGTCTGGGTCTTCGCTATTCTCCTTTGCCGCAACTGGTTCCCCACGTTTGTCGCACACCATACCGATGGCCAAGTAAAAGACGCCCCCCGTCCACCGATTCCCATACGCTGAACTAATACAAGCAATGATCGAGAGGGTATTTGACAAATAGCGCCCCGAAGTCTCCATCCCCGGTTCTCGTGCCGTGGGTTCTTACTCATTGAAGAATGGGTTCGACGCCCAGAGAACCGTAATTCTCCAAATACGACTCACAATTGATGTGCTCACCGAACGAAGAGGCGGTGGTCGATGGCGCAGCCGCGCTCTCCGATTCCGGCATCACGAACTGCCGGCTACAGTGGGGGCATGCAACGACTTGGCCAGCGAGCGACGGGTCATTGGTCATTGGCTGGCGGCAAGCGGGGCAGGCGATGTTCCGCGGGATTCCAGCATTGGCGACCGGCTGGGACGCCGCGGCCTGCAAGTTCTGCGTCGCGGCAGTCGGCTTGTTCCCTAGCTTCTTTGCGGCGACCGTCGCTTTGGCGACCAATCCCTTCGTCACGGAAGCCAAGTTTGGCGATTGCGATGTCGGTTGTAGCGGCGGCGGTGACGAACCCAAGGCCGTAGCCCTCGGGTCATTGGGAAAGAGCCCGACGAACTTGTTTGCCGGTTTCCAAGCGGCTTGCCCCTCGCGCCAGACGAGGTCCGTGGGCAGGAGCTGCCCCCTCTTGGCCATCTCCCGTAAGCGAGCAGTCGTCAAGGGACCAATTCTATCGCCATTCTTCGCGTAGAACCATTCGTCCGCCATGGCATTGCTCCAAGGAAAGTACGTCCGGTTACTCAATGCTACTTCCTCGACTCGGCGATCTTAGCGGCAGGCCAACGGCTGTAGACTGCGTTGGTTTCCGGCGTGAATTTTTCCCCTAGAATTCCATCGTCGGCCATGCGCCACGGCCAAGCCCCACTATAGACCTGACGTACCTTGTCTTCAACCACGTATTCCTGGTCCGGCCCGCTGAGATTGGATAACCGTATTCGGAACGGGCGCCCGTCGTTGGTGCGCAGCGCGACGAGTACTCGGTCAAGCGAGACGAAGTCCGCTTCGATTTTGTGTTTCCCAGTACTGTCGGTCCACGTTCTGGCAAAAACCTCCCCAGGCGTTCTGGAGTTGCCGAGGTTCACGAAGTCGGCGGACGAATTGACGAGCGGCTTGGATGTTTGGCTTTACTTTTCGCGCCATGCTCCGATGATGGAGACGGAAGCACTGCCGGCGGCCTTGCAGGAGCCGCTGGTGCTACGGGCCCTCGAGGAGTTGAAGATGTTGAAGCAAGCCGACTCGGAACGCGAGCGTTACGAATCGCGCCGCAAAGCTCAATTGGACGACCAGACCCGACTCAAGGTTGCACGACTAGAAGGAGAGAAGATCGGCGCGATCCATGCCTACCAGCGCCTTCTCAATCGGCCCGAGACGCCGACCCAGGAATTGGCCTCCATCCCTTTGGCTGAGCTCACTCGCCTGGCCGAAGACCTCCAAGAACAGGTCCTGAAGCGCACGACGCCCAACGGCCAATGAGCTTCCTTTTCAAGCCCTGGCAATTGCTCGTGCATCGCCGCAGGCACGGCGCGTCGCGCCCACCAGCGGGCCATCGAATAGTTGGCGGCCGAGGACCTCGCGAGATCAGCCACGAGCACCTGACGCGGGCTGAAGCCCACGCTACGACGTCCCCTTGGGTGGCGGCGGAGGTGGAATCGGACGGATCACTTGCGGCGAGCCCGCTGCGGGAGGCGAGGGCGGCCGCGGTTGGCTCGACCTGGGCGCCGGTGGCGGGGGCGCGGCGATCGGATGTGACGGCGCGGCGACGGGCGTGGGCGCGTGGCCTTCAGCCGTCGGGGAGGCTGGCGACGACTGCGTGCCGGGCACGGCGGTCCTTGGGGGCGGCGCCGACAAAACCCGGCTCGGAGCCGTGGCGCTGGGAGCGACGGTGCCCGGCGAGGCGGGAACCGCCACCGGTGGCGATGTGCGCGGTGGCGGGGGTGGTACGGCCTTTCCCGCCGGCGCGCCGGCAGCTTGGTGCGAGGCGCGGACCGTTACCGTCACCGCGCCAATGATCGTCTCGTCGCCCGGTTCGACCACGGTCGACGTCTCGGTGGCGTAATCGACGCGGACCACTTTGCCCTCTTCGAACCGGTATTGAAAGGCCAACGGCGCGGCGC
>DATLQY010000033.1:0-6202 GCA_035534975.1 Pirellulales bacterium | reverse complement strand
GCGCCGAAGGAAGGTAAGCCGGTCGACCTGCGGGTCCACCTGCGCGGCAACCACTTCAACCTGGGGCAGGTCGCCCCGCGGCGGTTCTTGCAGATCATCGCCGGCGAAGACCATCCGCCGCTGGCGACGGCCGGCAGCGGCCGGCTGGAGCTGGCCCGCTGGATCGCCTCTCCGCAAAACCCGCTCACGGCGCGGGTCATGGTCAACCGCGTCTGGCAGCACCATTTCGGCCGCGGCCTGGTGGCCACGAGCGACAACTTCGGCCGCCGCGGCGAACCGCCCTCACACCCCGAATTGCTCGACTGGCTCGCCGCGCGATTCATCGAAAGCGGCTGCTCGGTCAAGGCGCTGCACAAGTTGGTATTGCAGTCGAGCACGTACCAGATGGCGAGCGCCTCGAACGCGCAGGCCGAGCAAGTCGATCCCGACAACCGGCTGTTGTGGCGGATGCCCCGGCGGCGGTTGGAGGCGGAAATCCTGCGCGATGCGCTCTTGGCCGCCGGCGGCAAGCTCGACGCCAAGGTCGGGGGCGGCGAGTCGAGCGAGTTCCTCTGGAACAAGGCGGAAGTGCTGGGTGGTGGGGACATCAAAATCCGGCCCAACACCTTGAAGGCCGATGATCCGTATTACTCGACGTCCCTCCGCCGCAGCCTCTACCTCCCAGTCGTGCGGAACATGCTACCCGACGTCTTGGCGCTCTTCGACGCGGCCGATCCCAACGGCGTGACGGCCGTGCGCAACGACACGACCGTGCCCGCCCAGTCGCTGTTCATGCTCAACAATCCCTTCGTCCGCGAACGGGCGCTCGATTTTGCCAGGCTGCTGCTGGCCGACGGCAAGCTCGATGAGTCGGGCCGGATCGCGTTGGCCTACGCGCGGGCATTGGGGCGGCCGCCGGAGGCCGAGGATCTGGCCGAGGCGCTTGCCTATCTGCGCGATTACGCCGCGCGGGCGGCGGCGCCGGGCAAGAACGAGGACGCGGTCAATCTGGACGCATGGCAGAGCTATTGTCAGTTGTTGTTTTGCACCAACGAGTTCATGTATGTTGATTGAACCTTTCTCCCGCCGCGAGGCCCTCTCGCAGTTCGCCCGCGGATTGGGCGGCGTGGCGCTGGCGTCGCTATTGGCTGACGAAGCGACGGCCGACGACCGAGCCGCAATCCCCAATTCATCGTCCGCGATCTCCGCTCGCCCGCCCCATTTTCCCGCTCGGGCCAAGCGAGTGATCTTCCTGTTCATGCACGGCGGCGTTTCGCACGTCGACACCTTCGATCCCAAGCCGAAGCTGGCCGAGATGGACGGCCAGCCGCTGCCCTTCGCCAAACCGAAGTTCGAGTTCGCGCCGACGGGCAATTTGCTCCGCTCGCCCTGGCAGTTCCATAAGTGCGGTCAGAGCGGGATCGAGATCAGCGAGCTGTTCCCGCAACTGGGCCGCTTGGCCGACGATCTGTGCGTCATCCGTTCGATGAACGGCGGCAACCAGGTCTCACACGGTCCGGCCCTCTTGACGCTGCACACCGGCGACGGCGTCTTCAACCGGCCCAGCATGGGCGCTTGGATCATCTATGGCCTGGGAAGCGAGAACCTGGACCTGCCCGGCTTCATCAGCTTCAGCCCCTCGGCGTACCACGGCGGCGCACAAAACTACGGCTCGGCCTTCCTGCCGGCCAGCTTCCAGGGCACGCGCATCGGCGACGGCGGCACACCCTTTGCCGGCGGCGGAATCTCGAACACCACGCCCGCCGACGACCCCGCATTGCAGCGACTGCAGCTCGATCTGCTGCGGAAGACGAACCTGCGGCACCTCGGGCGTCGGGGGCGCGACGCGCGGCTGGAAGCACGCATCGAGGCCTTCGAGATGACCTTTCGCATGCAAATGGAGGCGCCCAAGGTGATGGACCTGGCGGGCGAGAGTCCGGCGACCATGGCGCTGTACGGCGTCGGCGAGGAGCCGACCGACGAGTTCGGCCGGCAATGTCTCTTGGCCCGCCGCTTCGCCGAGCGCGGCGTGCGTTTCGTCGAAGTCAACTTCGCCTACCCGCGCAACTACTGGGATGCGCACGGCGACCTGAAGAACAACCACTCGACGAACGCCAAACGGGTGGACAAGCCCATCGCCGGCCTATTGACCGATCTCAAGCTGCGCGGATTGTTGGACGACACGCTGGTGGTATTTGGCACGGAGTTTGGCCGCACGCCTGCCAGCCAGGGGACCGACGGCCGCGACCATCACCCGCACGCCTTCAGCATGTGGCTGGCGGGCGGCGGCGTGAAAGGAGGTATGACCTACGGCGCGACGGACGAGTTCGGTTACTACGTGGTCGAAAACAAGGTCACCATGCCCGACTTCCACGCCACGATCCTGCATCTGTTGGGGCTCGATCACAAGCGGCTCACCTATCGCCACGCCGGCCGCGACTTCCGCCTGACCGACGTACACGGCGAGGTCGCGCGCGGGCTTTTGGCGTAGAGCAAACGACATCGTCGTCGTTCCGCTTGGCCGGTGCCACGTCCGCTCAAGCCACCAACCGACCTTTCAACAACGTTCCCCTTGGTGCTACAATCATCGGACCTTTCCCTGGGAGGTCCGTGTATGTGGCTGCCAACGAGGAACGCCTGTCTCGCCGGTCTGGTGCTGCTTTCGATCGAGGCGACGGCCACCGCCCAGCGCGATGCGGCCGAGGACGAAGCCGTTGAAGCCATCATCGCATCGGGGGGTGTCGTCGGCTGGGACCAAAAGCACTGCGATCTTCCGGTGGCCGAAGTCGATTTCTCGAATGTGTCCATTACCGACGACGCGCTGGTCCATCTCGCCTTCGTGCGGAACTTACGTAAGTTGCGGTTGACGAAAACCGCGGTCACGTCGCTCGGGTTGGAGAAGCTCCGCGGCCTCACGTCGCTCGAATCGCTCGACCTCGCGGAAACCCAGGTCACTGACGACGATCTGGCGATCATTGCCAATCTTCCTTCGCTACGAGTCGTCGATCTCTCGTCCACGAAGATCACCGATGCCGGGCTGGCCCACTTAACCAGGCCAAAGAATCTTGAGTCGCTGGCCATCGCGTCCTCGCAGGTTGGCGGCGACGGATTGAGGCGCCTCGCCGCTTGCCGTTCGCTAAAGCGCCTCGACATGTATGGATTGCGTTTGAAAGATTGCCACCTTGCTCATTTACGCTACTGCCGCAAGCTCGAATGGCTCAGCCTTGAGCGCACGCAAGTGACGGACGACGGGTTGGTTCATTTACGGTCGTTGACGCGGCTGCGCGCGCTGGACCTTGATTTCACGCGCGTTTCCGACAAGGGACTGAAACACCTGCGGCACCTGACGAACTTGCGGCACCTTGGCTACAATGGCACCGGCATTACCGAAAACGCCATAAAATTGCTGCCCAGGTGCGCAACGCGTCCGGGGGTCTTTCTGCTTGACTCGGCGGTGGAAATTGGCAGTGACGATGAATTACGCGAATCGCCTGAGATACAAGAGGTTCGAGCCGGTAACAACGATGGATTGTTTTCGATCGAGGGGTTGCCGCAGCATTCGTACTCGATGAACGTCGAATACGAGCATGGCACGCTTGTGCCCCTTCGCTGCCTTGGGACGGTGGGCTTCATTATCAAGCCCAAGGGGCCGGTCGATCCCGACAACCGCTGGATCTGGGTTTCCAACCTCTTCCTCGCAGTCCACTGGAGCGACGGCGGCGGAGTCGTTCACCGCTTTCCCGTCGAAAGGGCCTTGGAGCGTGGCTTTCATGTCGTCGGCGTCGACGTCGGAACCAGCTTGGGATCGCCCGCCTGCGCGGAGATTTATCAGAAGTTCTACGAGCTGATCCGCGGCAAGTACGGGTTGAATCGGCGCGCGCGGATGATAGGACACAGCAACGGTGGGTTGATCACCCTGGGTTGGGCCTTCCGCCATCCCGAACAGGTCGATCGAGTCCTCGGGATTTTTCCGGCCACCGACTTGCGAAGTTGGCCCGGCATTGATCGAGTGTGCGGGCCGGGAGCAATTACCCCAGCCGGACTTGCCTATGGCTTGGACCGGGACCAGTTACAGGCGCGATTGAAGGAGTTCAACCCGATTGACAACCTGGAGCCTTTGGCCAAGGCAGGGGTCAAAATCTACCACATTCACGGCACCGGCGACGACGTCGTACCCATCGGCCCGAATTCCGTCGAGCTTGCCCGCCGCTACGGGGAGTTGGGCGGCGGCATGGAGATCGAGGCGATCGAAGGCGGCAAACACGGCGGGCCCGAGTTTTACAGTTCGAAACGGGCCCTCGATTTTCTGCTGGAATGAACGACCACGTCAGGAGACCAATGCGATGACACGTCGTCTTTTCCGCCTCTGCGTCATGGTCTTGCTCGGTTCGGCCATGGTCAGCACCGTGCAAGCGCAAGAGAGCGCCGCTGAGGCGCGTTGGCCGCAGTTTCGTGGGCCTAGCGGCCAGGGAATCGCCGTGGCGGGCATGGAGTTTCCCACCGAGTTTGGCCCAAGCAAGAATGTCGTTTGGAAGACCTCCCTGCCCTCGGGCCATTCGTCGCCCTGTGTTTGGGACGATCGCATCTTCGTCACCTGTTTCGAGCCGGAGACCAAACAGCTCGAAACCATCTGCCTCGACCGCGCGAGCGGCGCGATCGTCTGGCGGCGGGCGGCCCCTGCCGACAAGATCGAAAAAATGCACGAGCTGAACAGCCCCGCCGCTTCGACCCCGACCACTGACGGCCAACGGGTCTACGTCTATTTCGGCTCGTACGGACTGCTCTGCTACGACCGCGAGGGAGTGGAGCAATGGCGGCGGCCGATGCCGCCGATCCAAGGTTATTTCGGTTCGGGCACTTCGCCCGTGGCGGCGGGCGTCTTCGTGCTGCTCAACAGCGGGTTCGGTCCCAACTATTCCGTGTTGGCGATCGACGGCAAGACGGGCAATACGGTATGGCAGAAGGACCGGGGCCGCGGTTTTTCGACCGGCTTGTGGTCCAGTCCGGTCGTCCGCCACGTCGACGGCGGCGACGAAGTGCTCGTGGTCGGCGGCGAGCTCGTCGCGTCGTACCGCCTTGCCGACGGCGCCGAGCGCTGGAAGGTGAAGGGCCTGCCCTTGATTTCACTGAACACGCCCGCCCTTGGCGATGGACTGATGTTCTTGTCGCTGACCGACCCCTTCGGCGACGCCGACAACATCGTCACGCTGCCAACCGGCGCGGGTGCGCTCGAACAGTACGACAAGAACGGCGACGGCAAGATCGCCACCGACGAGGTCCCCGCCGACTTCAACGTGTTCGGCCGCGGCCGGGCCGACAAAATTGGCGATTGGACTCCCCTGCGCCAAATGATGGGAAGACACGACAAGGACAAGGACGGCGCTTTGGACCGCGATGAATGGCAGGCCCTGGCCGACTCGCTTGTCAAGATCGTCGCCGGGCTCCAGCTCGCGCTGGTCGGCGTCAAGCTCGACGGCACGGGCGATGTCAGCGCGACGCACGTGGCCTGGAGGCAATCGAAGGCGGTGCCCGAGGTCCCCTCGCCGTTGTATTACGAGGAACGTGTTTACCTTGTCTCCGAACGTGGCATCGTCACCTGCCGCGAAGCGGCGACCGGTAAGGAGCTTTACCGCCAGCGACTCGGCGCGCGGGGCACCTGTTATGCGTCGCCCGTCATCGGCGGCGGCAAGATCTACGCCGCCGGCGACGGCGGCACGGTCGTCGTCTTCAAGGCGGGCGACGCGTTCGAGGTGCTGGCGACCAACGAATTCGACGAAGGGATCATGGCCACTCCGGCGCTGGTCGATGGCAAGATCTACCTGCGGACGGCGCGGCACATGTACGCCTTTGGACAGTGAGAGGCTATCCGAAAACAACGACCCACTTAAAGGCTAAGATGGGTTTCCGCAATGTGGAACATAACATGCCACCGGCTTGCCCGGTGGTCTGTGACGCTGGCAGCTACCCAAGGCGGCCGCCATACCTGTTTTCGAACTTTGATTGCCCTGCCGCTGCCATAGGCAGCGGCAGGGCAATCGGTTGGGAGGGGAGAGTTGGGCTCGCGGAATCGTAGCTGCCAGCGTGAGTCCGGGGCACCCGCGCAGTGGGTCGCGGGCAAGCCGGTGGCATCATTGGATCGATCCTAGCCTTTAAGCGGGCCGTTGTCCGAAAACTCCCCGTGGAACGGTCTTTCAGGCCGTCTCCCGTACCGGACGGAACTTTC
>DATLQY010000032.1:0-16740 GCA_035534975.1 Pirellulales bacterium | reverse complement strand
AAGAGCTCCGCGCTGCGCGCCTTGAGTCAACTTTTCTATGGATTCCCATCCCGTTCGACCGACAACTTCGTGCATGCCAACGCGGACCTTCGAATTTGCGCAGCGTTGAGCAACGGCGCCGAGCAACTCGTGTGCGTTCGACGCAAGGCCAACAAGAACGATCTCCGCGACGGCGACGACATGACACCGCTCGATCCAGGAGCGCTCTCAAAGTACCTCGCTGGGCTCGACCGCGAAACATTCGAAACGATGTTCGGCATCAATTACCGGGCGTTGGTCCAAGGCGGGCGGGACCTGTTGAGCGGGGAGAGCCTGGGGCAAATCCTGTTCGCGGCCGGGGCCGGTATCGCCGATATACGGTCCGTGCAAAAAGGGCTGGGAGACGAAGCCGCTACGTTGTTCGTACCCAGGGGCTCGAACCAGCGCATCAATCGGAACCTGGCCGAATGGGAAAAGGCCCGCAAGGCAGCTCACGCCGCCGAACTGCCCAGTTCCGAGTGGGAGCAACACGACAAGGCGCTGAAAGACGCCCGGACGAGGCTCGTCGAATTCGAGGCGAAGCTGGCGACGGCGAAACCCGAAAAGTCCCGCTTGGAGCGTGTTCGGCAGGCGCTTCCGCTGGTGGCCAAGCGCAACCAACTATTGACGGATCTCGCCCGACTTGGGCCGGTTCAGTTGCTAGCCGACGAGTTCTCCGACCGCCGGCGCGATGCCGTCGCCCTTTTATCCACCGCTCGGACCACCATTGAAGCCGCGCAGAAAGCGATCCAGGAGCTTGATTCGCAAATCGTCCAACTTGAGTCGCCCGCGGCGTTGCTGGCTCGGGGCGATTCCGTCGAGGAGTTGCGAAACGACTTGGGAGGATATCGCAAGGCGCAGCGCGATCGCCCAGTTTTGGAGGGCAGGCGCGGCCAACTCATGAGCGATTCCCGGCAGATCCTGGCGCATCTGCGTCCCGACTTGACGCTCGCCGACGTGGAGTCGCTACGTTTGACCAAGAAACAAGAGCTTGAGTTGCAGAACCTCGGCAACCAGCGAGGCACGCTGGCAACCCGCGCTGTGCATGCGCGGCAGAACCTTGAAAAGTGCGAGAAGCGCCTGCAAACGGTGCGTCGAGAATTGGCGTCACTTGAATCGGCGCGCAGTTTCGACGCGCTCCTGATTGCGGTGCGCCGTGCGCAGTCGTTCGGCGACCTGGAACACGATCTCGCCGCCGCTAGGGCCGAACTGGCGCGCCTCGAACAGCGGACGGTCGATGAGTTGGCGCGATTAGGGCTGTGGACGGGCGACATTGAAACCCTCGAGCGGATGTCGCTGCCGGCGGCCGAAACGATCGATCGAGCCGAGAAGGAAATCGGCACGGCTGAACGTTCGCTGGAACGCTTGACCGCGAAATGGGACGAGAATGAGATCAAGAAAACGGCACTCGATCGTCAATTGGTGCAGTTGGAGCTGAAAGACGCCGTCCCCGCGGAGACCGACCTGGATCAAAGCCGCCGCCGCCGCGAAGTGGGCTGGCAACTGGTCCGCGCCGAGTGGCTCGAAGGAGTGCGTGATACGGCCGCCCATCAAGCGTTCATGGCCGAGTTTACCCCTTTGAAAGACTTGGCGGCGGCATACGAACACGCCGTCCGGGATGCCGACGAACAGGCCGACCGCCTTCGACGCGAAGCCGACCGCGTTGCCGCTCGCGCCGGCTTGTACGCCGACGAAAAGGCGTGCCAGGCCGAATTCGAGAAGCTGGCCGCCCGGCGCAACGAGGCAGAGAGTGAGCGACGCCGCTTCATTGATGCCTGGAACGCGACATGGCAAGCAATTTCCGTCACTCCGCTAACGCCCCGCGAGATGCGGCCCTGGGTCGTCAAGCAACAAGCGTTGGTTCAACTGTCCGAGGTGGTGCGAAGGCAACGGGGCAATGTCAGCGAGCTCGAAGGGCGAATCACAATAGCCCGCGGCGATATTGATCGTGAGCTGACTGAATTGGGGGAGACTCCGGCCACGGCCGAGGAAAGCCTGGCTGCTTTGGTCGAGCGCGCACTCATGTTGGCGGATCGATACAAGGTGATCGCTACCCGGCGCGGCAAATTGGAGACGGACCTGGGAACGCTTGGGCAGGAAGTCTCCGAGTGCCGCGGTCAATCTCAACAAGCGGACCAGGAGTTGGCGGCATGGGGAGCGCGCTGGCGTCATGCGGTCGAATCGCTCGGGTTGCCCGCCGATGCCACGCCGGCCCAGGCCAATGAAGTCCTCTCGCAGGTCCACGTCCTCTTCGATAAGCTCAAGGAGGCGGCATCTTACGGCGAACGGATTACGGGAATCGACCAGGAAGCGGAACAATTCGTCGCGAAGACGGTCGAGTTGGTCGGACAGCTCGCGCCCGAACTGGCCGGCCTGGTCGCCGAAGAGGCCGCCGAGCGATTGATCGAGTCGCACCGGCAGGCGATTGAACGAGAAGCGCGTCTCGGCACTTCGAGAAAGCAACGTGAGAAACATGCGCTTCAGTTGGACCAGTCGCAACGGGCGATCCGCGGGGCCGAGGGGGCGATGGCCGCGCTGTGCCAAGAGGCGCATTGCGAGGCAGCCGAGCGGTTACCGGAAATCGAGCAAGCGTCGACGAAAGCGAAGGGCCTGCACAACGACCTCGCTCACGTGAACGACAAGCTGCTACTGCTAGCCGCCCCTTCCACCGTCGAAGAATTCGTCGCGGAAATCGGTAGTGTCGAAGCCGACGAATTACCCATGCGGATCGACGCCCTGAGTGCGCAAATCGCCTGTTGGAGCGACGAGCGGGAGCAGGCGTCGAACACGGTCGCCATCGAAAGCAAGGCCTTGGCCGACATCGACACGAGCGCGGCCGCGGTCGACGCGGCTGAGCGCGCCCAGAGCCTGCTCGCTGAAATCACCTCCGACGTCGAGGAGTACGTGCGGCTGCGACTTGCCTCGGCCGTCTTGCGCGAGGCGATCGAGCGATATCGCAAGAAGAACCAAGGGCCGGTGCTCGAACGGGCCAGCTCGCTCTTCGCCGAATTGACAGCCGGTTCGTTTGCCCAACTGCGGGCCGATTACGACGACGACGGCGAGGCCGTGCTCGTCGGCGTGCGGCCCGACGGCCAAACGGTTGCCGTCGAGGGCATGAGCGACGGCACCGCTGACCAACTTTACTTGGCCTTGCGGCTGGCGAGCTTGGAAAACTACCTTGCCGAGAAAGAGCCGGTCCCCTTCATCGTCGACGACATCCTGATCAACTTCGATGACGAGCGCTCGGCCGCCACGCTCAAGGTCTTGGCCGAATTATCGAAGCGCACGCAGGTCATCTTCTTCACACACCACCAACACCTGGTGGACTTGGCCCAGCGGCACTTGGACGGCGGAACGCTGTTCGTCCACCGGCTGGAGGGGAGGATCCGTAACGGAGCCTCGAAATCAGCCGTAGGGGAAGGGCGGCGCCAGACTCAGTGAGTCTCCGCGTCTTCCCATCCCCGCGTCTGGAGCGTCAGGCCAAGTGTCGGCGCTACTCGCCGCGAGCGGTCTCGCCTGGGCTGGGGGTTTTTGCGACCGCCGGCTTGGCTTCGAGCTGGCTCTTCACCGCCGCTTCGATGGCCAAAGCGGAGTCCATTTCCTCAGGGGTGAAGTAAAGCTCGCTGAGGCCGTTGGCGTAAGTGATTTGCTTCGTCGCCAGGAATTCCCAGCTCAAGTCGTTGTTCAAGTGCCATGCGACGACCTGCGCGGCGCGTTGCGAAATCTGCCCGTAGCCGAGCATCGTGCAAAGTTCCTTCACACCAGGCTTCTCGGTGAGCTCTTCGAGGGGCACAAGCTTGTACGCCATTGCCGGACGAGGTTCGGCCTTTCCGTGTTCGAGGCACATGCAGGCGACTTTGAAGTTGCCTTCCTTTTCGGCGGGCACGTTGAAAAAGCCGCCACCGCCACCCATGCCGCCGCCGCCCATGCCTCCGCCCATTCCTTGACCGCCACCCATTTGAGCAAGGACCGGCACCGCGCCGAACGCTTCGGGAAGCTTCACATTCAACGGTTTCTTCGTCTTGTTCTCGATGAACACTCGCAGTTGCGTCGAGTCCTTGGCAACGACTTTGACCTTGAGATCACCGTTCTCGATCGCCTCGAACAGCTCGACACTTTCATCGGCCGGGTTGTAGGCGCCGGCCTTTTTCGACCGCGGCTTCGTCGTTTTCGCAGCGGCTTTGCCCGTCGCACGGGTCTTTTCCGTGGCTTTGGCGCCGACGGTAACGGACTTTCCCGTGTCCTTATCGCCTGGCGCCGCCGAAGCAGTTTGCTCGCCGCACGCGATCGCCGCGATCAAGACGGCGGGGACCAACACGAGGGCCAGGGACCAATTGGCTTTTAATCCCGCACGGGTCCAGAGATTGAGAGTCATGGTACTTTTTCCTTGCAGACTCGATGTTCCGATTGCCAGCATTACCCAGATTAACCGAAATAGCCGACCGTTCCAAGAAAAAAACGCCCTCGTGAGCGTTTTTTTTCAACGGCGCGCTCAAAGGCTAGGATGTGAAGATGGGACGGTCTCTGTAGGGAACGCCGTGGCGTTCCGTGTCGTGCCAGACGACGTCGCACCAACTCCTCGGAACGCCACGGAGCGGAGTGGGCGAAATACTCGAAAATCGTTCCGCTGCCGGAGGAGAAGTAGCCTCAATCTGGTACAATTCCGTCGGAGGCTCACGATGCCGATTCACGATTGGACCCGCGTCCCGGCGGGGACATACCACTTCTTCCACCAGCGGTGGCTCTCCGCCATCGCGGACGCACTGAATGCGGGCGTGTTGCCCGAGGGCTACTTCGCCATGAACGAGGTAGACGCGAAAGGGCCCGTCCCAGACGTGCTCGCACTCAAGGCTCAGCCGCCGATGCCCTCGGACGGTCCGACTGGCGTTGCCGTTCTTGATAGCCCTCCCCGTACCCGTGTCGTGACCCGCGGGGAGAACACGGCTGGGTACGCGCGGCGGGCCGACCGCCTCTCCGTTTACCTGCCGCAGGGGGAGTTGATCGCGGTGATCGAGATCGTGTCGCCGGGGAACAAGGACAACGCCAACGGGCTCAAGGCGTTCGTCCGCAAGGCCGGGAAACTCCTCCGCCGCGGCGTCCACCTGTTAGTCGTCGATCTGTTCCCGCCGTCAGTTCGCGACCCGCTCGGCATCCACAAGGCGATCTGGGACCAGTTTAAGGAAGAGCCGTTCGAACTGCCGCCTGATAAGCCGTTGACGCTCGCGGCGTACGCCGCCGGTTCGGAGAAAGTCGCCTACGTCGAGAACATGGCGGTCGGCGACCCGCTTCTGGACATGCCAATCTTTCTGACGCCCGATCACTACGTCTTCTGCCCGCTTGAGGCGTCGTACCAGGTGACCTGGGGCGTGTTCCCCAGAGCGCTGAAGGGGCCGCTCGAGACTCCTCCGAAATGACGAACGACGGCTCGTTCCGATTCGTCGATGCCCGGCAAAGTGTGCTCGTCGTCCTGCCGCGTCTTCTGACCGGCGAAGACAAAGTGAACAGCTTCGCTCGGCCGGCCCTGGGTGGAGCCCATCGATGAACATGTTCGTCGTCAAGCGACCACTAAACCTCCTCCGACTCCCGCAATCGCATTACCGCTTCGCGCAGTTGCTTCGTAATCCGGGTTTTCGATTGGTAAACGTTGTTCACGCTGGTCCCCAGCTCCGCCGCGACAATCTCGGCGGATCGATCCAGCAGGACGTACTGCTCGAACGCACGGAACGCAAGGCTGCCTTGACATTCATCGCGAACGATTCGCAGTGCTTCGGAAACCAGTTGCTGCTCCCAGACGTCGTTCCAAATCGGCTCCACGGCAAGTTCGGCCTGGGGAACCTCGTCCAGCGGTGTGCCACGGAAGCGAAGGTTCTTCCCTGCCCGGCGGATCGCGGCTCGTACGGTGCATGTCTTCAGGTATCCTCGAAATCGTCCTTTGGAAGGGTCGTACCTGAATTCACCGCTGGTCCCCAGAAAGCTCGTCAACACGTCCTGGATGATGTCGTCGATGTCTTGCCGGCTGGCTCCGCACTTCGCTGCGAACCCCGCGATGATGGGCGCGTAGCGGGAACGGAACTCGTTCCAGGCCAGTTCTCGCTCCCCGGATTGCGGCGCCCCCAGTCGGGCGAAAATGCTCGCTCGGGTGACGTAGCTGCCGCTGAGGTTCGCAGGGCCAAGAGGCGGCTGACCGCCTGGAATTACCTGGTCGTCGAAACTGTCGTCCATTGCGGGCTACCTCATTCACCAATTAGCGCCGGGGCGTCCCTTTCTGACAATCTTTTCGAGATCTTTCCGCGAATTCAGGACTTGTCGAGCCTGCTGTGGTCCCTGGCTTGGCACTAGAATGCAGTTCGGCCCTGGGATACGGTGATTGGATCACCGCCCAAGACGGCCGGTTGAGCAAATCGGCGATAAATTCTGTCAGACCTGATCACGCCGCGGTTATTAGGCAAGTGAAGGGCATTATCCCCGATTCCCGGCGATCTCGGCCAGACGCGTCCCCAGGAAACACTACAATGACGAACGACCCCCCAGACCCGGCGTTCTTGCCCACCGGCCGATACGACGAAGCCGCCATCAATCGGGCGCGCAACCTGCTGGAGGCGATGCCCGACAACGTGGGCCCGTACCGGGTTCTGGAACGGCTGGGCGGTGGAGGCATGGGGGAAGTCTACCGGGCCGAGCAACGCGCGCCCATACGCCGCGACGTGGCTCTGAAATTCATCAAGCTCGGTATGGACACCAGGCTGGTCATCGCCCGCTTCGAGGCCGAGCGGCAGGCGCTGGCGCTGATGGACCATCCCCACATCGCCAAGGTCTTCGACGCGGGAATGGACGACACCGGACGGCCGTACTTCGTAATGGAGTACGTCAAAGGGAAGCCGATCACCGAGTACGCCGATCAGAACCACCTCAGCATCTCCGAGCGGCTGGAACTGCTCGAGCAGGTATGCCAGGCGGTCCAGCACGCTCATCACAAGGGGGTGATCCATCGGGACCTGAAGCCGGGCAACGTGCTGGTCAGCACTCAGGACGGACGGCCCTTTGCCAAAGTCATCGATTTCGGCGTCGCCAAGGCGACTGCCCAGCGGCTGACCGACCACACGCTGTTCACCGAGCACGACCAGTTCGTCGGCACGCCGCAGTACATGAGCCCCGAGCAGGCGGAAGGGAGGGTGGATATCGACACGCGGACCGACGTCTACAGCCTGGGGGTGATGCTGTACGAGCTGCTCACCGGCAGCACGCCGTTCTCGAGCCAGGAGCTGAAAGCGGCCGCTTTCGAGCAGATCAGGAAGATGATCGTCGAGGTCGAGCCTCCCAAGCCCAGCACGCGACTCAGCCTGAGCCGGCCGACATTATCGACGCTCGCCGCCTTCCGCCGCACCGAGCCGAAACGCCTGGGCACTCTCGTCCGGGGGGAGCTCGACTGGATCGTGATGAAGTCCCTCGACAAGGACCGGAAACGACGTTACGAAACGCCGACGAGCCTCGCCAACGACATCCAGGCCCATCTCAAAGGCGAACCGGTGCAGGCCGCCCCGCCGAGCACGGCGTACCGCCTCCAGAAGTTCGTGAGCAAGCACAGGCGACCGGTCGCCGCCGTCGGCATCGTCGGCATCGCGCTGCTGTTGGGCACCATCGGGACGACCTGGGGCTACTACCGCGCGGAACGGAACGCGGAACTCGAACGCGCAGCCAAGGACCGCGAGCGTCTCGCCAAGCAAGACGCTACCACGCAACGGGATGCGGCGACTCAAGCTCGCGAAAGAGCGATTGCCGCGAGAGATGAAGCCGTCACCGCCGAAGATCAGCTCGACGGTACGCTCGCCCGCGGTTTGGTGCGACCGTTGGTCGGCGAGGACGAACTGCTCCAACCCGAGATCGAAACGCTCTGGGAGCTCGCCACGCTACAGAGCGATACGATCGGCCTGCGCATGCTCGATGAGGCGACCCGCGACCCGCAGATGTGTGCGCAACTGTTGGAATGTGCCGAACCCGCCCTGGTAGCCGCGATCGGATTGAATCCGCACTTGCGAGAGAGGGCGTTGGCACTGTTACATCCGCGCCTCAACGACCCGGCGCTGACGCTCGACCACCGGGCGGGCATCGCATGGCTCACACTGATGCTGCTCGACCAACCGGGACCGGATAGTGCTGCGTGCGTGACGGGAATCAAGGAAGCCACCGCAGCCGAGGATTCTTCGCCGACAACCGCGCTGTTGTATGCCTTCAATCATTCCGACCGCGTTGTCGCACTGATCGTCCCAGAACCCGCTGCCGAACTGCTACTGGCGAACGTCGCCAATCTGAAACCAACCGACGATTTTGACGATTTCCGTCCCCATGCACTCGCCAAGGCACTCGGCGTGTCATCAGCGCGTCTGGAGCCGGAAGCTGCCGCGCGTGTCGCTGACGCGTTGTTGGCGGCCATCGTCAATGCGAATCCAACCGACCATTTCTATTACCAAGCACTACTCGCCGGTGCGCTCGGCGCGTCATCAACGCGTCTGGAGCCGGAAGCCGCTGCACGAATCTCCGCGTCGGCATTGGCGATCTTGCAGGCGAACGTCGCCGATCCGAAATTGACGCCTTACGGCCGCGACCAGCTCGCTACGGCACTCGCCGCGTTGTCAGCCCGTCTACCACCAGGTGCCGCCACGCGAATCTGTGAGTCGGCGTCGGCTGTGTTGCTTGCGGACCTCGCCGATCCGGCATCCTCCACGTACTCGGTTGCCGAGACACTCGCCGCGTTATCAGCGCGTCTGGAGCCGGAAGCCGCCACGCGTGTCATTGACGCCTTGCTGGCGGCCATCGCCAATGCGAAACCAAACGACGTCTATCCCCTTGCCACGGCACTCGCCACCGCACTCGGCGTGTCATCAGCGAGTTTCGATCCAGAGATCGCAGCACGCGTCACTGACGTGTTGCTGGCGGGCGCCGCCAAATGGACAGACCCCTTTTTCACGGCAGTTGTCGAAGCACTGGCCGCGTTGTTAGCGCACCTGCGGCCAGATGCGGCCACGCGAATCAGCGAGTCGGCATCGGCGGCGCTGCTGGCTGACCTTGCCGAACCGCGGGAGAACGGCTTCGAACTCTGTCGCGTTGGCAATGTGCTCGCCGCGTTGTCGGCGCGTCTGCCTGCGGCCGCCGCCACGCGCGTCTGTGAGTCGGCGTCGGAGACGCTGCTGGCGAGACTCGCTGATCCAAAACGGGACGGCTCCTGGCGCCGTCCTATGTTGATCACCGAGTTTCGCCAGGCGTTGACCGCGTTGTCAGAACGCCTGGAACCGGCCGCCGCCACGCGCGTCTGTGAGTCGGCATCGGCGATTTTGCTGGTGAACCTGGACGATCCAAGACCGACCGTCGACGAGCTCGCGGCGCTCGCCAAGTCGCTCGCCGCGTTGTCGGCGCGCCTTCCGCCGGAAGCCGCCGGGCGAATCTTTCAGTCGGCATCGGACAGATTGTTCAAGACTTTCACGGATCAGGACCTGACCGCCTATGTAGAAAACACGGAGTATGGAAGTACCCACATTCCCCGCGTCGCGGACGTTCTGGCTTCGCTGGACGCACTCGCTTCGCTATCCGAGCGAATGCAGCCGGGATGGGCCAAGGCAACGGCGTCGAGCGCGATTCGTTCTGTGACCGAGGAACAGCTCATTTCCCTGCGGTCGCGTCACGCCTTGGATGCCTTGGTTGAAACGATGGCGATGATGTCACGGCATTTCGCCCCACCACTCCGGCAGAGCATCCTCCACCAATTGCTCGCACTGCGATTGGAGCAACCGTACGAATGGGGCATATGGGGGAAAAACGGCGTTGATACGGCAATCTCCCCTCTGGTCCATCGGGCCCTAACCGTCATGCGGCGGCAAGAACCGCATTACGCCGCAATGGCCACGCCGTCTGACGTCAAACTGGCCGCCACCGCTTCCGCCGAACACGCGTTCTCGACGCTGAAACTCACAACCCCCGAGATCGTCGAATTTCTCAAATCCCCTCTGACGCATGGGGACCATCGCCGCGATTTCCTCGATCTGCTCGAATGCCGTTACGGCCACCGTTTCGGCAACCAGTGGGCGTTCGTAGAATACGCCCAAGCCGAAAACCTCGGGCTCGACCTTACGACCCGCCTGAAGCGCCCCGATCCGAAGGCGGTCCTGAATACCGTTCACAAACTGCTTGATGAAGGGTCCGTTTCTCAGGAAACCCTGCGATGACGAACGACCCCCCAGACCCGGTGTTCTTGCCTACCGGCCAATACGACGATGCCGCCATTAATCGGGCCCGTAGCGAGCCGCACGCGATGCCTGAGAACGTCGGGCCGTACCGGATTCTGCAACGGCTGGGTGGTGGAGGCATGGGAGTGGTCTACCGGGCCGAGCAACGCGCGCCGATGCGGCGCGACGTGGCTCTGAAATTCATCAAGCTCGGGATGGACACCAGGCTGGTCATCGCCCGCTTCGAGGCCGAGCGGCAGGCGCTGGCCCTGATGGACCATCCCCACATCGCCAAGGTCTTCGACGCGGGAATGGACGACACCGGGCGGCCGTTCTTTGTGATGGAGTACGTCAAAGGGAAGCCGATTACCGAGTACGCCGATCAGAACCACCTCAGCATCGCCGAGCGGCTCGAATTGTTCGAGCAGGTCTGTCAGGCAGTCCAGCACGCGCACCACAAGGGCGTCATCCATCGGGACCTGAAGCCGGGCAACGTGCTGGTTAGCACTCAAGACGGACGGCCCTTCGCCAAAGTCATCGATTTCGGCGTCGCCAAGGCGATCGCGCGGCGGCTGATCGACCACACGCTGTTCACCGAGCATGACCAGTTCATCGGCACGCCGCAGTACATGAGCCCCGAGCAGGCCGAGGGGAGCGTGGATATCGACACGCGGACCGACGTCTACAGCCTGGGGGTGATGCTGTACGAGCTGCTCACCGGCAGCACGCCGTTCTCGAGCCAGGAGTTGCAAGCCGCCGCGTTCGAACAGATCAAGAAGATGATCGTCGAGGTCGATCCCCCCAAGCCCAGCACGCGGCTCACCCTGGGCCATCCCACGATATCGACGCTCGCCGCCTCGCGCCGCACCGAGCCGAAACGCCTGGGCACTCTCGTCCGGGGAGAGCTCGACTGGATCGTGATGAAGGCCCTCGAAAAAGACCGCAAACGCCGCTATGAAACTCCGACGAGCCTCGCCAACGACATCCAGGCCCATCTCAAAGGCGAACCGGTCCAGGCCGCGCCGCCGAGCGCGGTGTACCGCATCCAGAAATTCGTCAGAAAACATCAAGGACCGGTGGTCGCCGTCGCACTGGTCGGCATGGTGCTGCTGTCGGGGATTATCGGGACGACGTGGGGCTACTACCGCGCGGAACGGAACGCGGAACTCGAACGCGCAGCCAAGGACCGCGAACGCCTCGCCAAGGAAGAGGCGACTTCACAACGGGATGCAGCTCGCCGAGCCCGCGAACAAGCGATCGCTGCGACGAATGAAGCCGTCGCGGCCCAAGATCGGGCGGCAGGGGCGCTCGCTCGGAGCTTCGTGCGGCCGTTGGTCGGTGCGGACGCGCTGCTCGCCAAACCCGAGATCGAAACGCTTTGGGAGCTCGCCACGCTCCAGAGCGACAGCGTCGGGCTGCGCATGCTCGATGAAGCGACCCGCGACCGGCAGATGACTGCGCAACTGTTGAACTGCGCCGAACCCGCCCTGGTAGCCGGAATCGGCTTGAATCCCGACTTGCGAGAGCGGGCGCTGGCATTGTTACGCTCGCGCCTTTCCGACCAGGCGCTGACGCTCGACCATCGTGCGGGCATTGCGTGGCTAACACTGATGCTGCTCGACCAACCCGGACCAGACAGTGCGGCGTGCGTCGCGCTGATCAAGGGTGCCATCGCTGCCAAGCATCTTTCGCGGACATCCGCGCTGTCGTATGCCGTCAACCATTCCGACCGCGTTGCCGCACTGATTGCCCCCGAACCCGCCGCGGAACTCTTGCTCACACCGCTTGCCGATCCGAAACCGACCGCATACGAGCTCTATCGCGGCGCCAATGCGCTCGCCGCGTTGTCAGCGCGTCTGCCTCCGGATGCCGCGGCGCGAACCTGTGAGTCGGCGGCGGCTCTGTTGCCAGCGGCCTTCGCCGATCCGCAACACGCTTCTTACGCAAGATCGAAGCTTGTCGATGCGTTCGCCGCGTTGTCAGCGCGTCTGCCTCCGGATGCCGCCGCGCGAGTCTGTGAGTCGGCGTCGGCTGTGTTGTCTGCGGTGTTGTCTGCGGAGTTCGCCGATCCGGTTTCCTCCACGTCCTCGTCGTTTGCCGATGCACTCGTCGCCTTGTCCGCTCGCCTGCCGTCAGATACGACCGCCCGCATCGCTGACGCGTTCCTCGCGGCCGTGGCGGATCCGAAACGGGATACCTACGATTGCATTCGACTTGCCACAAAACTCGCGTTGTTGTTACCGCGTCTTGAGCCAGAAGCCGCGGCACGTGTCACTGAAGGCTTGCTCGCAGCCCTAGCCGATCCGAGACGGGGGCCAATCGACCTTTTGCTTGCCGCGTCGTCAGCGAGTGTACCTCCAGGTGCCGCCGCGCAAATGTGGGAGTCGGCATCGACTGCGTTGCTGGCGGACCTCGCCACACCGCGAGAGAACAGCGGGCACCTTTCCGTGCTTGCCAACACGCTCGCCGCGTTGTCAGCACACCTGCGCCCCGATGCAGCCGCGCGATTCTGTGAGTCCGCGTCGGAGATGCTGCTGGCGAAACTCGCCGACCCGAAATGGGCCGTCGACGAACTCTTGGCACTTGCCGAGGAGCTCGCCGCATTGTCAGCTCACCTGCCGCCGGATGCAGCCGCGCGAGTCTGTGGGTCTGCGTCGGAGGTACTGCTGGCGAAACTCGCCAATTCGAAATGGACCGCCGACGAGCTCGTGGCAGTCGCCAGGGAGCTCGCGGCGTTGTCAGCTCACGTGCCGCCAGGTGCCGCCGCGCGAGCCTGTGAGTCGACGTCGGAGACGCTGCTGGCGAGACTCGCCAATCCGAATGCCTCCTGGTTCTATTCTGGAGTGATCACCCGGTTTGGCCAGGCATTGACCGCATTGTCAGAACGCCTGGAACCGGTCGCCGCCACGCGAATCTGTGAGTCGGCATCGGCCTTGTTGCTGGCGAACTGCGCCGATCCGAAACGAACCGCCGACGAACTCTCGGCGGCCGCCAAGGAGCTCGCCGCGTTGTCATCGCGCCTGCCGCCAGGTGCCGCCGCGCGAATCTTTCGGTCGGCGTCGGACAGATTGTTCAAGACGTTCAGCGATGAGGATCTGGTCTACCTTGACGTAGGATCCGTAATTATTGCAAGGTACGAGGGATTCCCACCCGACCCAGATGTAGACATTCCCAGCATTGCAAACGTTCTCAATTCGCTGGACGCGCTCGCTTCGGTATCCGAACCAATGGAGCCGGGAGGGGCCAAGGCAACGGCGTCGCGCGCGATTCGTTCTGTGACCGAGGAGCAGCTTCTTTCTCTGCGGTCGCGTCACATCTTGGATGCCCTGGTTGAATCGATGGCGGTGTTGTCCCGGCATTTATCGCCGCCGCTCCGACGGACCGTCCTCCACCAATTGCTCGCACTGCGATTGGAGCAACCGTACGAATGGTACGAGATTTCCACTGAAGACAACGACGGGAACAGTGTCTATAAGCCGGTCTCCCCTCTGGTCCACCGGGCCCTGGCCGTCATGCGGCGGCAAGAACCGCATTACTTGGCGATGGCCACGCCGTCCGACGGCAAAGAGCCCGCCACCGTTTCCACCGAACACGCGTTCTCGACGCTGAAACTCACCACACCCGAGATCGTGGAGTTTCTCAAATCGCCTCTGACGCACGGCGACCATCGCCGCGATTTCCTCGATCTGCTGGAATGCCGTTACGGGCGCCGTTTCGGCAACCAGTGGGCGTTCGTGGAATACGCCCAGGCCGAAAACCTCGGGCTGGACTTCACCACCCGCGTGAAGCGCCCCGATCCGAAGGCGATCCTGAAAACCATCCACAAGCTGATTGACGAGGAGTTGGCGAAACCATGAACTCCATGTGTGGCCGACACGAAATCGCCGAGCTGTTCCGCCCGCACGGTGCGCGGTGACCTGTACCGTGGTGTGTAGATGCCGCCATGGTCACACCGCTCGACCGCTCTCCGATTGTTCGTTGGACGATTCGAGGTGAGAGGCAATGGGCCTCGAAAAGTGATTCACGGTTATCGTTGTTGGAACTGCCTTCGGGTCCCGCGGCATTTCACGGTGTCCGCATTCGGTGCCGCAGCGCGTCGATTTGCTTCTTGCGTGGGACATCCTCGGCGGTGGGGTCGAAATCGATGATTTCGTTCAACAGGAGTGAAAGCTGCCTGGCCGCGATCCTTCGATTCCGTTCGTCGTCACGGCGCAAGAGCTCGATCCAGACGATCGGGTCGGCGCGAAGCGGGCGAACGATTTGGTCCAGTGTGTCGACGCCGTCTGTACCCTCTTCAACTTCTTTCAACGCCGACGACCGGACGATCGCCCGGATGCGAAAACGCTGCTCGCTGTCGAGCCTGTCCAGGTCGAGCGAGAGCAGGAAAGGCAGCGCTTCGGGTCCGCCGAGCCGCAAGCGGCGCTCGGCGGACTGGCGCCGCGAGAATTTCTCGTGTCCCAAGTCGGTGACGAGCCGGAGCCACACGTCGCGCGATGGTTGCCCCTCGATATCGGCTGAGTGCAAGAGCAAGGATTCGATCGTTTGCGCTCTTTGGACAAGTTCCCAGCCCGGCTTCATGACCTGCAAGAGCGGCGCCAACTCGTTACGGCAAAGCTCAGGTTCGGCCAGGAACAGGTGCCAAAGTGTCACACCACGACACTCTTTCCGCTGCTCACCCTCGCCGACTGAAAGCGTCAGAGGCCCCTCCGTCGGCTGGCCGAAGACGACGAGCTCAGCGTTGGCGCCGCCGGTTTCTTGACCGGCGGCCTCGGTGGGTTGGCCGGCGGCACGGCGAGGTAGGCGGCGAATTCGAATCTCGTTGCCAAACAGCAGATCCCACGTCAGTTGAGCATCCGGGGTGGTCAATTCGTAACGGAAGGTGGTTGCGGCCCCGGCTTGAGTCAGCTCCAACCGTTCGTGCCGGTCATTCGTCTTGAACTCCCCCTTATGAGTCTGAAGCGACATCGCTCCCGCAACCGTGATCCGTCCCGCGACGACGCGCAGCCGAAACAAACCCAACATGTATGCCAGTCCCGCATTCATACGGGGTGGCTGCGCAGCGGACACCTCGCCAATGGAGCAAACGAGGGTCGTGGCGAGAACCGCGGTTACGATCGCCGTACGGCGCGTGTCTTGCATGTCGGAGAATATCGCATTTTCGGTCGATTGGGGCAATCGCGGTATCTTCGGCACGGAATCTGCTCTAGGTTCCGGCGACTGGGAGCGAATGCCCCGCAATTCCGCCCGTCGTGGCAAAAACGGTCCGAATTCGCTCGCCAAAGCCTGTTTTAGTCGAGACTCGCATCGAAACAGAGCCAGCCGGAATTGTAAGAAATTCAATGTCTCGCCAAGATGGCGACGTTGGGACCCCAATCCAAGGAGGGAATGATGGTCTCGTTACAAGCAGTTGCGCTGGCATTGGCGATCTCCGGGGGGGGCGAGACCGTGCTACTCGACTTCCGCGCCGATTGGTGCGGTCCCTGCCGGCAAATGGACGATGCCATCCAAAAACTGGCAGCCCGCGGTTACCCGATTCGCGAGGTGAACGTCGACGAAAACCGGAAACTCGCCCAGGCGTACCATGTGACCGGAATTCCATGCTTCGTCTTGCTTGTCGATGGGGGCGAGGTGAGTCGCAGCAACGGCGTCGTCCCCTTGGCCAAATTGGAGAGAATGTTTCGGCAGGCCGGTGTGGCATCAGCAGGTGCCTCGGTCGCCCGAGCACGCGCCCAGTCGCCCGACCCCGCGCCAGGCGGACCGGCCGAACAAAACACGTTCCCGACGAGCGATAGCGCCTGGCCATTGGTCGATGTCGTGAAAGCCGTTGGTGCCGTTGGGCGTTCAATCGCGGACGAAGCGCCAGAGGCCAGAGGCGGGGCTTCGACGGGGGGGTTGGCTGCGGAGGTTCGTTCCGGTGCCGACATTCTCCGTGAACGTGGTTCGCGCCTGCACGGCGGGCGCGATGCGGCCACCGCCCGCTTGCTTGCCGCCACCGTGCGATTGAAGGTCGACGACGGCGGCAGCCACTCCGTGGGTTCGGGCACGATCATCGATGCTCGCGAGGGGGAAGCGCTGGTGCTCACCTGCGGGCACGTGTTCCGCGACTCACGGGGGAAAGGTCCGATTGAAATCGACCTTTTTGGCCCCGGCGCGCCGCGGGGATTGCCTGGAAAACTGATCAGTTACGATTTAAAGAGCGACGTAGGCCTGGTCAGTTTTCGCCCCGGCGTTGGGGTCAGCGCGGTACGGGTAGCGCCTTTGACCTACAACGTGCGGAACAATGACCCGGTGGTGAGCATCGGCTGCGACCACGGCAACCCGCCGACCGTTTGCGTCAGTCATGTGACGGCCATCAACAAGTTTCTCGGGCCGCCAAATCTGATCGCGGCGGGTCAGCCCGTGCAAGGACGAAGCGGCGGTGGTCTGTTTACCAACGACGGCCTCCTGGTGGGTGTTTGCATCGCCGCCGACCCGGCCGACGACGACGGCATGTATCGGGCATTGG
>DATLQY010000031.1:0-4428 GCA_035534975.1 Pirellulales bacterium | reverse complement strand
CGCTAACGCTCTGCCGCCAGCCACCACCTTTTCGTGAGATGTCGTGAACGCTTGGGCGCGAGTCACTGCCCGCGCTGGCCCCGCCGCCCCGTTTGGCCACCTGAGGCGGCACCCGGCGAGGAGCTCTGCGGTGCATCCTGGGGACCGACGGCTTGTGCACCTGTCGATGGTTGGCCATTGGCCCTCGTACCTCCCGGACCGGCCACCATTGCCGGCGCCGGACCCGCGTTCGCCTGTGCCGCGTTGGCCTGGCCGGCGGTCGCTTCCGATTTCTCGGGGGCGACGGCTTGCTTGACAAGCGCGCTGGTTCCGGCGCCCTTGACCCTCAGCAACTTGATCACCGGCCGGGTCGAGCGCGCGGCGGCGTCGAGCTCCGCGACCATGGCGATCACCTCCGTGAGCACGCTCTGCGGCGCCGAAAGCACCAGTCCGTTGGCGCGCTCATCGACGCCGACCGAGAGCAGGCCCTTGAACCGCGGCACGAGGCCCGTGCGGCTGGTGTCGGCCGAAGGGTAACTTGCGCTCATCAACGCGGAAGAACCGTCCGGCTGCTGCCGTTGAGGCACACCGCTGACCAGCGCCCGGTCGTTGGGGCTAAGCAGGTCGCGATAGACATCCTTGACCAACTCGGCCGTCTCCTTCGCCTTGGCGTAGCGCAGCGGCACGCGCTTCGTGCGGCGGACCGATTCGGAGTTCGCTGGTTCGGGGACATCGTAGAAGTCGATCAAGGACTTGATTTCCTCCAGTTGGGACTCATCGGCCCCTTGAACCAAAACGGTGTTCGTCCTGGAATCGTAGACGAAACTGAGGGCCTTTCGCCTACCCAGCGTGGCGCGACTCGGCGCCGCGGAACTTCGGCCGCCGCTTTCGGCGTCCGAGCCGGTCCTGCCGGATGACGTCGCCTGTTCGCGGAAAAAGTCCCTCAATAGCAAGACCATTTCGACGGAATCGATGTGCTTCAAAGGGAACACTTTGTAGGTCATCTTCGTCGGCACCAGCCTGGCCCAGAGTTCTTCGAGCCGGTCGAGCGCGTCGGTGTCGCTCGACGAGATCACGATTCCGTCGGGTTCGACGGTGATCTTCACCGGCGCGCGCGCTTCGGGCGGCAACGCGCGGTCGTCGGCGGGGGGTTCGTTTTCCCTGCCCGCTCCGTCGTCGTCCTCATCAGCGGGGGGCTGTCGTCCCTCACTCGCCTCGCCAGCCTCAACTTCGCTGCTCGCTCCGTCGTCGTCCTCAACACCGGGGGGCTGACGCCGGGGCACCTGCGCAGCGGGTCGGCTCGCCTTGCTTGTCTCGCCGGCCTCAATGTCGCTGCTCGCTTGGTCGTCGTCCTCGTTTGCCGGCGCGCGTGGCTTCACCTGGCGCTCTTGGGCGAGGCGGTAACGCGGGTCGCGACGGTGGTCGCGAGCGTCGGTGGCACGTTCGGCCGGAGGCTCAACCCGCTGGGCGTCGGGTGCCGCTGACCGGCGCCCGTCGCCTTGGCGGCGTGTCGGCCGCTTGGTTTTCATGGGCTGGCTGTCGCCGATATCAATCTCCAATGGGTTGGGGGAGACCCTCTGCCAGACCCTTTGCAGCCGCTGGAGAAACTCGTCGGTTTCCTCGCCGGGCGAACCGGGGACGAGGCGCCGCGTTAGATTATTCCGATCGTTGGATGGAATCTCGCCCAATTTGACGAGCAGCGCCTTGACCTCGGCCAATTCGACCTCGTTGGCCCGCAATAGCAAGCGATTGCGATCGACATCGGCCTCGACCCAGAACTTGTCGAAATTCTCGTTCTGGCTTGTGTCGCCGGCGCCGAACCTGCGCGACCAAGGATCGGGCGTCGGCGCGGGCTTTTCCGGGCCCTGCATCAGGGTGATGATCGAACCGGCGACGTACTCGGCACTGAGGGTGCGCAACTGGACGACCTCGAATTTGCGAGCGGTGCCGTCGAGTTTTTCGACCAGGGCGCGGATCATCACATGGTCGACGAGCGGAGCGTAGGCGATCAGCGCCCGGCTCTTGGTGTCGACTTCCAGTTTGGTGGTGGGGTCGAGACCTCCCATTTCCTTGAGCACGTTGACCAGTGCCTCGGGCGAAATGCCGGCCAGCCGATAGACCTGCATCCGCTGCACGCCGCCCAGCAGCGAACCCTCGCGGTCTTGAGCGACGTCGATCGCCAGGATGGTCTGTTCGATGACGGCCATCTTGTCGGGCGGGGCATAGGCCAGGATGCTGTTCTCACGGCGATTGACCGCCAGGTACACCGGGCTTTCCTTGCGTTGCGCTTGCGGCGTGGCCGCGGTTTCGCCGCCCGATGCTCCGCCGTCGCCGCCGTCATTGCGTCCACCGAAGCCACCGAAGCCGCCGCCACCGTTGCGTCCTCCTCCGCCACCACCGTTGCGTCCACCGCCGCCCATCTGCTGCATGGCCTGGAACATCTGCCGAGGGTCGGCCTGGCCCGCTGCGCCCTTGGGCTCGATACCCAACAGCGTATTGAGCGTTTCCAGTACTTCGGCGGCCCGTGTGTGGCGGAGCTTGAATTCGCGGACGAGCCGCTGCTGGCCCGTGTCGGATTGTTCCTCGGACAGCAATTCGCGAATCTTTCGCAGGTTTCCCGCGGTGTCGAGCACGTCGAGCCGGTTGGTGGCCTTCAGCGCCGTGGCCTTGCCGAAGGAGCTCAAAAGCGGCTTGACTTCCTCGACGGCGTTTTCGGCCACCAGCCAATCGAGATCGAAGAAGACTTTAACCGGTTCGTAGTTGCCGCGCTCGTCGAGCTCGTCGACGGTGACGCGCGGCACGAAGCCCGGATCGAGCTTCTTGAGGTTGGCCACGATCAACACCTCGCCGTTGCGCAAGAGCGTGAAGCCCTTGTGCAGGAGCACCGAGTTCAAGAGGTCCCGGACTTCGTCGACCGTGTACTTGCCGCGCGTCGTTAATTCTAAATAGCCCGCCGGAGCCTCCTCCCACGACAAGCTCATGTGCGAGACGTCGGCGAGCCATTCCAAAACGGAGGGCCAGGGCTGACCCTTGAAGCTGAAGGAGATCTTTCCATCGTCGTCCGGCACGACCTCAAGCTCGCTTGGGTCGGCCGGGCGGCGCGGCCGCAGGGGGCGCTGGACCGGTGGAGGCCCTTCGTCTTTCGGCGGCTCTTTGACGTCGGGTTTCGCCTGATCGTCCTTCTTTTCGCCGTCCGCTTTTTTTTCGTCGTCGGGCTTGGCGCCCTGTTGGAATGCCTGCATTCTCTTGCGGAACTCTTCCATCCGGGCCGGATCGGGAGGCCCGCCTTGGCCAAATCTTTGCCGGTTCTGCGCTCCGATCGGCGCGGTGACGAGCAACAACCAGGCCGCCGCGAAACATGCGGCAAGGATTTGGAACTTGAACCGGACCGCTCTCGGCATGTGACGTCGCTCCCGCGGCAAGTAGGCCGCACGCTTTGCGAAAGTATTTTCCTGGCGCTGGCACACAGCGCGATTGCTTGCCGCCCGACGTCCCGGTGCGATCGGCATCAGCCATTCTATCTTGTCGGCGGCCTGTCGTGCCAGCGTGTTCCGGGACGTTTCTCGATCGCCATCGAGGGGAAGAATGGGAATCCCCATTGGATATAGTCGCCGTCGGCATCGGAATACCGCCACGCGAGCGGCGGTTTTATCGGATATACCTTTGGAATGCGGCGATTCATCGCCGCTTTTTTGGCTTCCCGGTCGTTGGCCGGGAAGATTCGGAAGACCAAGCCCGGAATTCTTGCGAATTCCGCGCTGGAAACGGGGACGCGGAGCGTCCGCGGAGACGTTCCCACGCGGAGCGTGGGAACGAGTGAAGAAAACGCCGCGAGACGGCGGCTTCCTGTTTACGAGCGTTGCTATTAAACTGGGGGGTGCCTTGCTTGTAACCAAGGGCGCGGGCGGCGATACTAGCTAAATGCCAAGCGCAGGTGGGCGGCGCCCACAATCTCCTACCTCGATAGACAACCAGGACGGAAATGGAAGCCGGGAATATCCTGCTGAAACGCGGCCTGCTCGACCAGCGGCAGCTTGCCGCCGCGCGCCAGGCGCAAGGCGAGAGCCAGCGGCTCGACCAGACGGCCGTCGAGTTGGGCTTCATCACCGAGGAAGCCGCGCTGACGGCCATCGGCGATGAAATGGGAATCGATTTCATCGACCTGGCCTCGGCCAAGATCGACCTGGCACTCTTGAAAGACTTCCCCAGCCGCTTGATCCATCGACAATCGCTGTTCCCCATCGAGCGGCACAACGGCTCGCTGCGCGTGGCCACCAGCGACCCATTTGACCTTTACCCGCTCGACGAGTTGAGCGCCGCCACCGGACTGACGATCGAGCCGGTACTGGCCAGCCGAGTCGAGATTGGCAAGCTGATCAAGACCCATCTGGGTGTGGGGAGCGAAACGATCGACGGCATGATGGCCAAGAGTGCCGACGACGGCGTCGA
>DATLQY010000030.1:0-4474 GCA_035534975.1 Pirellulales bacterium | reverse complement strand
TGGGAGATTCATCAGACTATGGCCTGGACCTTCGACAAAATCTTCAAAGGCGCGCGACACTACGCCGCCAGCGACGTTCACCTGGTGCGCGGCGTGGCACCGGTGCTGCGCATCAACGGCGAGATCCGGCCCATCGAAGGCGAGCCGCTCGACGACGAAACCTTGCGCCGGCTGCTGGACGAGATCGTCACCGACAAGCACCGGGCCACGCTCGAAAAAGACTGGCAGCTTTGCTTCTCGCGGTTCTGGCAGGGCGTCGGGCGGTTCCGCGTCAGCGTTTACTATCACGCCGGCTGCCCGGAAATGGCCATCCGCCTCTGCGAATCGGTGGTCCGCACGGCGGAGCAGCTTGGCTTGCCGCCCATCGTCGAAGAGCTGACCCGTCTGCCCAACGGACTGGTGCTGGTCACGGGGCCGACCGGCGTGGGCAAGACGACGACCCTGAATCACATGATCGACTCGATCAACCGGCAACGCCGGGCCAAGATCGTGACGATTGAAGACCCGATCGAATTCGTTCACGAGAATTTCCGCAGCATCGTCATTCAGCAGGAGGTGATGACCGACGTGCGGTCGTTCCGCGGCGCGCTGATCCACGTCTTGCGGCAGGATCCCGACGTGATCGTGATCGGCGAAATGCGCGATCTGGAAACGATCGAGACGGCGCTGATCGCCGCGGAGACCGGGCACCTGGTGTTCGCCACGCTGCACACGCCCGACTCGGTGCAGACGGTCCAGCGGATCTACAGCGTTTTTCCGGCGGAACAGCAAAACGCGATCACCGTGCAATTGGCCAACAGCCTGCAGGCGATTGTGGCCCAGAAGCTGTTGCCGCGGGCCGACGGCAAGGGACGGGTGCTGGCCTGCGAAGTCTGCATCGCCACGCTGCCGGTGCGCAATCGCATTCGCGAGCGCGAGGTCCACCTGATCTACAACGAGATGCAAACCGGCCGCAAGTTTCAGATGCAGACGATGGACAACGCCTTGTTGGATTTGTATCAACGCGGCGAGATCACCTACGACATCGCTTTGTCGAACGCCCGCGAGACGGACTTTATGCGGCACAAGATAAGCGGCAAGCCGCAGGGGGGCTAGGCTTCAATCCTCGGCCAGCAAGCGTTCGATTTGCGCCGCGATCTCGGCCGCGAATGTCGGCGTATAGCCGACGTAGCGATCTCGCACAATTCCCTTCTTGTCGATCACCACGACCGTGGGGAAGCCGCGAACGTGAAATCGTTCGGCGAGGTCCATCGCACTCAGGCACGGGTAAACCAGTCGCAGCTTCTCAGCAACGGACCGCGTGTCGCTAACGTCGCGGTCGACGCTAACGCCGAGTACGACAACCGGCCGATTCTCGAGCGAGCGAGCCAACTCGTTGATTTGCGGCATGGCGCGGAGGCACCAGCCGCAACCGCGATACCAGAAATCGAGCACCACAATTCGGCCCCGGTAATCGCGAAGAGAATGCCGGCGGCCGTCGAGATCCGTAGCGCAAAACTCTGGACCTTGTTGCCCGATTGTCTGAGCGCGACGCTGCGATTCATCGACAACTTGTTCCGTGATGGAGTCGTGGCTCTTCAGCCGGGCGTTCGCTTGCGACTTGAACACGGGGTGAGCGACCGCGCCGGCGAGCGCGCCCCAAACGCAACGTGCTTCTGCCAATAGCCGTTTTGCCTCGTCGGCGCACCTCGTTGCACGCCGGACCCGTTTCCGATGCTCCTCGGCGGCGGCAAAATACGCTTCACTCTCTTGCCGAAGCAGGGCGACCCACGCAGCGTCGCGGCGGTCGGCGCTGACAAGAACGGTCGAGCCGGTTACGGTGCCTGCGAAACCGTACTCTTGTCGGCACGCGAAGTTCACCTGATCGACCAGCCGCAAGGCGACGTTGAACTGGTATGTCGCCTCGGCCGTGGCAAGATCGACCTCCTGCACGGGACTCGTTTTCACGCCTTGGATTGAAAGCTTGGCCGAGCCTCGGGCGCCGCACTCGACGCGATATGTGTGCTTCTCGTCCATCGGTCCGAAGCCCTGCCAATCGCTGTTGAACGCGCGCACATCGCTCGGCAAACGAGGGAATATCTGCCGGGGGTCGATTTCGGTTTCAAAACATGGTTGCATCACAGTATGCCCGTCTGGAAACATGTCGAAGAAGATCAGGTTTGCACACCGATCGTCGGCCTTATCGAGCACCGCTTCGAGGTCCGCACCATGCCAAATGCGTTCGCGCTGCAGTATCCGCCAACTACCGTCGTCGTTCCGCGCCAGGGGCCAGATGTTCCACTCGACGACCGCGTGTTCTTCGCCGCCCTCGTAACAAAACTTGCTGGTCGACAAATAGTTCAGTTCCTGGCCGATTTCAAACTGGTAGCGCGGTAAGGGCGGAAAATCGGTCATCATGTCTTGGCTCCGTCTGAACTCACTCGGCCGCTGGAGCTCGCTTATTCGCCGGTTTCGTGGCCGTCGCCGTTTCGCGGCGTTGACGTTCACAGTCCAAGATCGATTGCGCCAGGTCCACGCATGCCTTACAAATTCCGCGGCCGCTCCGTCCCTCGAACAGCGGACCAACCGTTTTGCTCGGTCGCCTGCAAAACACGCAACACGCCTTCGGCTCGGCGGATGGTCCAGCCTCTTCATGCCATGATTGGCCGCATTCCACACACGATCGACAGATGAATGAATCGCTCGGGCCCTCGACCAACGGCCCGACGTCGCGATAATTCTGGTCGCAAAAGGAACAGTTCGCATGTCCTGCCGGCGCCTGCGACGTCGCCGTCAACCACGATATCAACTTGCTCCACAGGTCCATATTGGCATTCTATCGCAACCGACCGAATGACGCTGGTGCTGGGTCAGATAAATTACTTCATGGAATTCGATGTTTGTTTTTACCGCTCACGGAAGGAGTTTGAATTGCATCGCGCCGGCCAAAGAGCTTCGCCGTCCGAATAGCGCGGCGCGTGGAGACCCTTCCGAGACCGCTCCTTCATCCCACCAGTTTCTTCGTAATCTCCGCCACGTGCTTTCCCTGGAACCGGGCAATGGCCAGTTCGTTCTCGGAGGGCTGGCGCGAACCGTCGGCGCCGGCAAGGGTGGTTGCACCATAAGGCGTGCCGCCGGTGATCTCGGTCATCGTCACCAGACGCTTCTCGCTATAGGGCACGCCGACGATAATCATGCCCAGGTGCAACAGCGTGGTGTGAAAGCTGGTGATCGTCGTCTCTTGCCCGCCATGCTGCGTGCCCGTGCTGGCGAACACGCTGCCGACCTTGCCCACCAAAGCGTCGCTCATCCACAGGCCGCCGGTCTGGTCGAGAAAGTTCCGCATCTGCGCGCACATGTTGCCGAACCGCGTGGGCGTGCCGAAGAGGATGGCGTCGGCCTCGGCAAGCTGCTTGGGTTGGGCCAGCGGCACGTGGGCGAACGCCTGCCGGGCCTGCTTGGCCCCCGATTTTTCCAGCGCGGCCTCCGGCATCAGCTCCGGCACCTGCCACAGCGTGACCTCGCCGCCCGGCACCTCGCGCGCCCCCGCCGCCACCGCTTCGGCCATGCGATAGACGTGGCCATACATGCTATAGAAAATGACTTGAATCTTCATGTTCGTCTCCGTCGGGAGGCAGGGTCAGGTTTTCGGCCAGGGATGCCGTCGCCGTCATTGTAATGCGGCGGGAAAATTTGGCGAGTGGCGGCGGGCCGCGGCGGCACGTATACTGCGAACGCTAGGGAGGACGGCCTTCCTAGGCCGCCGCGTCGATAAGAATCACCGACGAGACGGCCTGGGAAGGCCATCCTCCATCGGTCGCATCACCCTTGATCGGAGACTTCATCATGATCGCACGTTCGCTCTGCCTCGTCGTCTTGCTCCTCGTCACCGCCGTCGGCCGCGCCGATGAAAAGGCCGGCCCGATTGCCGGCATTGGCCCCAAGGGCGAAGTCACCAAGGTGCAGGGCGGCTTTCAGTTCACCGAGGGGCCGGCCGCCGACAAGAAAGGCACGATCTACTTCAGCGACATTCCGGCCGACCGCGTTTATCGACTCGAACCGGACGGCAAGGCGTCGATCTTCCGCGAGCCGTCGAACCACACCAACGGCAGCATGTTCAACGCCGAGGGCGAGTTGGTGTCGTGCGAGATGGACGGGCAAATCGTCGTCGTTTCGCCCGACGGCAAACAAGCGCGGCCGCTGGCGGCCATGTATCAAGGCAAGCGGTTCAACGCTCCCAACGACCTCGTGGTCGACAAGGCCGACGGCGTCTACTTCACAGATCCTCATTTTCGTGCCCCCGAGCCGATTCCGCAGGGCGTGACGGCGGTCTATTACGTGGGAGGCGGAGGGCTGGTGAAACGGCTCATCGACGATCTCAAAGCGCCCAACGGCGTGATTCTGTCGACCGACGAAAAGACGCTCTACGTCGTGCCCAGCATGCAGGAAGAAGTGATGGCCTATCCGGTTGAGTCGCCGGGCAAACTCGGTAAAG
>DATLQY010000029.1:0-3659 GCA_035534975.1 Pirellulales bacterium | reverse complement strand
GTTGCCGTCGACGTCGCTGTCGAGCAGATAAAGATGGACCCTGCCGACCCGCATCAACCAGACCTTGGTCACCAATTTGCCCGTGCGGGTGTCGATGGCGATGTGGACCGGCTTGCCGTCGCTCCCCAGCGCCGGGACCATCGGCACGTTATCGACCTTCGTGTCCAGGTACTCCTGCAACTGGTAGCCTTCGTGGTCCAGATGTTGTTTGAAATAGCCCTGATCGTAGAACAAGCCGATTGCGACGAACGGAACGCCCAGGTCGCTCGCCGTCTTCACGTGGTCGCCCGACAGCACGCCGAGTCCGCCCGAATAGATCGGCACCGATTCATGAATCCCGAATTCGGCCGAGAAGTAAGCGACGGGCTTCGAACCCAAAACCCCCGCGTGCGTCGTACCCCAGGTTTGCGTGCTACCAAGGTATTCCTTGAGCAACCGGTAGGCATGATTGATGCGGCTATAGAGCACCAACTCGGCGGCCCGCATGTCAAGCCGCTCGGGTGTGAACTCGCTCAACAGGGCAATCGGGTTATGGTCGACCTGCCGCCAACGGATGGGGTCGAGGTCCCGGAACAGGTTCACCACCTCCGGCTGCCAACTCCACCAGAGGTTATTGGCGAGCGCCAGGCACTTGTCGTAAGGTGTTGCCGTGCCGACACCTGCGTTCGGCGACCGCGACTGGGTTGTGGGGGGCGCAAGTTCGGCTTGGCTCATCCAGTGAATTCCTTCCGCATGGGGGGCGGCGCAACAAACGCTCGATTATAGCGAATCGGCCTTTGCGCAAACAGCCCGAACGACGCTTTCGATTGACGACGCCGAGGTGGTCGATCGTGGTCGTCGGCCGCGGGAAGTGCGGTTGACATCTTTAAATCTTCGAATTTGCGTTAGTTTGTGTTCGTTTGCAATGACCGGAGAGAGCTTGACGGGCGGTCCAAATATCGTAGAGATCCATAAGCGCGGTGGAACAGGTATTGAGGCCGCGCGCCAAGTCCCGTACACGATCGAGGGGTCACCCGTCGATGGAGCACGTGCAAACCGACGCCCCAGGCCCACCCGGCGTGCCCGCGCGATGGACTTCCAGCGCCAAGGAAGGGGTCGGAACGTCGCTCAACCCGTCCAGCCGCGTTTGGTTCACCCACAGCCACGGGATCGTCGACGAAATCTATTACCCGCGGCTCGACTCCGCATGTACCCGCGATCTGGGCTTGTTGGTGACCGATGGCCGCGACTTCTTTTCCGACGAGAAGCGGCACACGAGTCACCAAGTGGAGTACCTGGCCGACGGCGTGCCCGCCTACCGTATCACTAACACCTGCGTCGCAGGACGCTACGTGATCGAGAAGGAGCTGCTCACCGACCCCGTGCGCGACGTGTTACTGCAACGGATACGCTTCACGGCCGCGCAAGGCTCACTTGCCGACTTCCAGCTTTTCGCACTCTTGGCACCCCACCTGGGCAACCACGGCGCCGGCAACACGGCCTGGGTCGGCGAGTACAAGGGCGTGCAAATGTTGTTCGCCGAACGGAACGGTTTTGCCCTGGCGTTGGCTTCGTCGGCGCCGTGGCTGGCGCGCTCGGCGGGCTACGTGGGGACGTCCGACGGCTGGCAGGATCTCTCGCGGCACCGTCGTATGAACTGGCACTACGAACGGGCTGAAAAAGGCAACGTCGCTCTGACGGGGCAAATTGACCTGTCCGCGGCCGGGCCTTCGTTCGTGTTGGCCTTGGGGTTCGGTCGCAACATTCAAGAAGCGGCCCACCGCGCCGCCGCGAGCATGCTCGACGGTTTCGACAGTGCGCGCGACGAGTACCTCCGCGCATGGCAAGATTGGCAACGGACGCTGCTCATGTTGGACGACCGCCATTGCGGCGAACACGACCGCGCCGCCGGCAGGTGTCCCGTCTGCGGCCGGCAGAACATCTACCGCGTCGGCGCGGCGGTGATCCATGCCCACGAGGCCAAGAACTTTCCGGGCGGCCTGGTTGCCAGTTTGTCGATTCCGTGGGGCTTTTCGAAGGGGGACGACGATCTGGGCGGGTACCACCTGGTGTGGCCCCGCGACCTGGTCGAAACGACCGGCGGGCTGATGGCGGCCGGCGCCCGCGATGCCGCCCGGCGCGTGCTCCGCTACTTGCAGGTCACGCAAGAGGCCGACGGCCACTGGGCGCAGAACCAATGGATCGACGGCACGCCTTACTGGGACGGCGTGCAGATGGACGAGTCGGCGCTGCCGATCCTGTTGCTCGACATGGCCTACCGCGAGGGGATGCTCGACGAGAACGAGCTGGCCGGCTTCTGGCCGATGGTCGAACACGCTGCCGGATACATCGTGGCCAATGGCCCGGTCACGCAGCAAGACCGCTGGGAGGAAGACTCGGGCTACTCTCCTTTCACGTTGGCCGCCGAGGTCGCCGCACTGCTGGCCGCGGCCGATATCGCCGAGCGACTGGGCGAAGGCGTCTCCTCCAATTATTTGCGCGAAACGGCGGACCATTGGTACGCCAGCATCGATGGATGGATCTACGCGCGCGGAACCGAGCTGGCGCGCCGCGTGGGCGTTGACGGTTATTACGTGCGGATCGCGCCGCCGGAGTCGTCGGACGACGACGTGACGCTTTCGCGTTTCGTGGCGATCAAGAACCGCGCGCCCGGCCAGAGCCAGGCGCGGGCCGACGAGGTGGTCAGCCCTGACGCTTTGGCGCTGGTGCGGTTCGGGCTGCGGCGGGCCGACGACCCGCGGATGGTGAACACCGTCAAGGTGCTCGACGCGCTGTTGCGGGTCGAGCTGCCGGCGGGGCCCTGCTGGTACCGCTACAACGAGGACGGATACGGTGAACACGACGACGGCCGGCCTTTCGACGGCACGGGCGTGGGGCGACCCTGGCCGATGTTGGTCGGCGAACGGGCGCATTACGAACTGGCGTCGGGCAACTACGACGAGGCCCGCCGGCTGCTGCATGTCTTCGAGGGCTTCGCCAACGGTGGCGGCCTGTTCCCCGAACAAGTTTGGGACCGGCCCGATTTGCCGGAGCGCGAGCTTTTCCTCGGCAAGCCGGCCGGCTCGGCCATGCCGCTCGTTTGGGCCCACGCCGAGCACATCAAACTGGTGCGCTCGTTGCGCGATGAGCGTGTGTTCGACATGCCGCCGCAAACCGTCGAGCGGTACCTGGTCGAGGGGCGCACCTCGCCGCATGCCGCCTGGCGGTTCAACCACAAGATCCGCCGCATGGCAGCGGGCAAGACCTTGCGTGTGGAAACGCTGGCCCCGGCGCTCGTCCACTGGAGTGCCGATGGTTGGCAAACCATCCACGACTCGCCCGCCGGTGACACCGGGCTGGGCATCTGGTACGTCGACCTGCCTAGCGCCACCTTGCCGCACGGCGCCGTGATCGACTTCACGTTCTTTTGGCCCCAGGCCAAACGCTGGGAAGAGACCGATTTCAGAGTGACGGTGGAAGCCGATACCCCGTGAAGCCTACACTCCTCCATTTGGTCGCGGCAGGGCAACGCTAGCACATAGTTGGCTATAGGTAGGAAAAGAGCGGGGACGCCTCGAAAGCGGTTTAGAGTGGAGTTGTTGAATTCCCCCCAAACCCCGTTACAGGAGGTCGTCCCCGTGAGTAAGAGCAAAGCGTATCGTTCGACGGATGTCAAGAAT
>DATLQY010000028.1:0-3203 GCA_035534975.1 Pirellulales bacterium | reverse complement strand
GTTTGTCAGCGAGGCGAAGAAAAGCCCTCTATTCGGAAGCTCGGCCTGATCGTCACCTTCGATGGGAGCGTCGACCAGTCTCCACGATTCGCCCACCCGCACCATCGTTCCGACAGGTATTTGATTGTGCTTGCCTTCGGTTTCCACCAGCGCCATGGCGTTCTCGTACGCTAGCACGTCCTTGGTGGAGCCCTCCGTTCCCGCGGGAACGTTGCCTGGCCGCGTGCCGCCAAATTGCAACCATTGGCTCTTGGCCGTCACGGTCTTTTGACTCGCCGCCGTCGTCTTAAAGGCGGAGGTGGCAGCCTCGATCTTTTCGCGCAACAATTTGGCCTTTTGGGTACCCAGGCCAAGCTCCTTCAGCTCCTTTTCATTCAGCAGAAGCCGGGCAAATCGACGGCTATCGCGTTGTCCGAGCGCGGCGACCAATTCGGCGCTGACTTCCTCGGCGGAGATTGCCTTCCAGGTGTCGATCTTGCCATCCTCGTCTTCGTCCAAGCCCCAACGGCTGCCCGCCGTGTTCAACCAGCGGTATTGGTCGGCCTTGCCGTTGAAATTGGCATCGATGTCGCGGTAAACCTCCAGTCCCTCGGCAAAATAACACCAAAGGTCGACCACGTTATCTCCATTGGTGTCAACGAATTGCCGCAGGATATCACCCGACGGATCGCGCACCACCCAGCCGGTCTTTCCCCCGATCGTTTCGGCCTTAAGTGTGGCGCGGGCGGCGTCACTCTCCGAAAGCCGATCGTAGGCGACCTCGGCCTGGACGGGCGAAAGTTTGAGGGCCTGTTCGACCGTCGGCGTGGCGCCGGCCCCCCAACCGAGCGCCGGCGCCATTGCCAGGGCCAAAGCCATACACGTGCCGAACCGTTTTCCTTGAACGAACTTTGCCATCTCGAGATTCCTTTCCTGCCTTGTCCTGTTTGCCTGCGCGCGCGACGCACGAAGAAAGACATCGGTCATTTTCGGCGTGGCGAGGCTGGCAACATAAACCGATCGCGGCATGTTTTCCGGCTGTGGAACACGAACTCGACGCGCAGGTGAGGTAAGTTGAATTGTCTCTATCGCTTGCGGCTCCATTCGTATGCCGGTTCGTGATTCCACTCAGGCTGGAAAGCATAACCTACATTTACGACGGAACGGGGAAGTTGTTCGTTTGACAGTCGGCGTGGCATACATAAAATGCGTAATCCACGCTCACTCGCGCCTTGGCCGCGGTGCGCGGGCGCATAGCTCAGTTGGTTAGAGCGCGGCCCTGATAAGGCCGAGGTCCCAAGTTCGAGTCTTGGTGCGCCCACTTTCACGGGGACGTAGCTCAATTGGGAGAGCACCGGCTTTGCAAGCCGGGGGTTGAGAGTTCGAGCCTCTTCGTCTCCACTTTCGAGCACAGTGCTCGACGATGATTACGGGATGACGACGTCACCCGACGAGGACGCTCTTGCTATGCCCCCTCCTGCTCCCACGGCCCCGATGCTGCCTGCGGGCACGTTCAAGGACCGGACCTTCGTCGTCACGGGTGGAGGCACGGGACTGGGTCGCTCGATGGCCGAAACACTGCTCTCACTCGGCGCCAACGTGGCCATCTGCGGCCGGCGGGCCGACGTGCTCACGCGGACCGCTGCCGAATTGGAACAGGCGACGGGAGGGGCCGTGTTGGCCCAGCGGTGCGACGTTCGTCAGACCGAGCAGGTCGAAGCGTTTCTGGCGGCGGCGGCCGATCGGTTTGGCGCGATCCACGGCCTGGTGAACAACGCGGCGGGCAATTTCATTTGCCCGACCGAACGGCTCAGCTACAACGCCTTCCGCGCCGTGGTCGATATCGTGCTGGGTGGCACAACCCATTGCACGCTGGCTTGCGGCAAACGCTGGATCGCCGAGGGAGCCACAGGCGTCGTATTGAACATCGTCGCCACCTACGCCTGGACCGGGTCGGGCTACGTCGTTCCTTCGGCGGTCGCCAAGGCGGGCGTGCTGGCACTGACACGATCGCTGGCCTCGGAATGGGGCAAGTACGGCATCCGTTCCAACGCCATCGCGCCGGGCCCCTTCCCGACCGACGGCGCCTGGTCAAGGCTGATGCCGCCGGCCTTGTCGGCGTTTGCCGATCCGGCGAAACGAATTCCCCTCGGCCGCGTCGGTGAACACCGGGAGTTGACCAATCTGGCGGCGTACCTGCTTTCGGATTACGCCGCCTACATCACCGGCGCCTGCGTGGCGATCGACGGTGGCGAATGGCTCAAGGGCGCGGGCCAATTCAATTACCTCGACGCCGTGAGCGGCAAGCAATGGGATGAGCTGCAAGCGATGATGAAACCAAAAAAAGATGGATGAGTCGTCGCGGCGAGTCTACCAGTCTTCCGCGGCCAATTCCAACGTCCCCAGGTCCCGCATTCGTAGCGCTTGTTCGGTAAGCTGTTTGCGAATCGATTCGAGTTGCGCGGGCAAGCCCGCCGTCGGAAGCCGCGCCAGGACCTTCAACGCCTGACCCGGGCGTTTTTGTTCGCGCAGCAGGATCTGCGCCAGCTTCAACCTCACTCGGTTCGACTTTTCGGGAAACCGGCGCAGAAAATCGACCATCGTCTCGATCGCCTCCGGCCAGGCCTGTTCCTTGTCGAGGGCCGTGATCAACTTGAGCGAGTCTCCCTCAGGCGGTTTCCAATCGCCGAGCACCAGCGACATCTTTGTCGCCAGCGCGTGCGCGCCCCGGCCGTTACCTTGGCCCAGGAGATTGCGGATCTCTTCCAGTGCGGCGGCCCCTTTGGCCTCGCGTCCGAGCCTGGCGGCATGCTCTTGCGCTGGCGTTTTCGGTTTGCGTTTCTTCTTCTTTTTTGGTTTCTCCCCTTCTCGTCCGGCGAGTACGGTGTAGAGATCCCAGCCCTCACAATCGACTCGCCCCGACTTCACGAGAAACGTGCCCCAGACGAAGCCCGATAGCGCTCCAGACAGGTGCAACATGGCGGTGCTCATGGTGAAGCCCTCGAAGAAGCTCGTCCCGATTTCGATCAGCAGGTACAGACCGGCCAGCATCACGATGGGAATCTCGAAGGTGATGACCCTCAGGAAGATAATCAGCAGGCAACCAATCGGAATTCTCGCGAATTCCACCAGGGAGTCGACACCGGTGGAGCCGCACCTGTTCCCGGGGAGCCAGCCGGAGTACATTGGCAAGACTCGCGGATCGCATTCCTTGCCCTGCCCCA
>DATLQY010000027.1:0-8818 GCA_035534975.1 Pirellulales bacterium | reverse complement strand
TTTGGTCAACGGGTATCCTTGGCCGCCAATCCATGTCGATCACATGGAGGACGTTCGCTCGCCCCGCTGTATTCGCACGGCCGAGCACCAGGAGTACAAACAAGCCCTGCGCGGCATGAGCCTGGAGCAATTCACCGAGGACCTCTGCGTGTGGCGGCCCATTTGGACGGCGCCAGCGGCGGAAAACGCCAACGGTACCGGCAAACTGGCCGAGGCCGTGCCGCTGAGCCCGCACGCCCTGTCAGTGCGGAACGAGCGCTCGCCTGCTCAAGGAAACGGCCACACCGGCAACGGCCATGCTTCCATCGAATCCAATGGCCAAAGGTCACGGCCGGAACTCACCGGCATACACGCCGGCCGCTTGTGGTTCACCCAGGACTTCGCCAAGGATTTCGATCAATTCGATTTCCGCGGGCCGCCGTTCGCGTTCGTTCGGTTCGCCGACGGCGAGCGTGCCATTTGCGCGGGCCGGCCGATCAAAGGTACCGACGGCTGGAACTATGCGGGTGGTTCATCACCGTTTAGGGACGCCCTGCTGGCGGCGCTGCGTTACGCGGACCCCGACTACTACATCGGCATCTCGGACGGATGCTGCGACGCGTCGGCCAAAGCGTGGTACTTGCGCGAGATCACCGTGCCGCTCTCCCAAGTCACGTTCTCGAACATCTTCGTCAACGGAAACTACGGTCGCTTCCGGCAGCTCGACCGTAGCAATGTGGCGACCGTGGCCTGCGAAGGGGGTGACTTCTGGGTGCCGGAGGACGTGGTGAACACGAGATTCGACATCGACCTGCTCGTCGAGCGGTTGTTGGGAGTCCATCGAACCATCCTGGTTTCGGCCGGGCCGGCCGCCTGCGTCATCATCCACCGCTACTGGCTGCGTGCATCGGCGCAGCAGCGGCAAGTAATCGTTGACGTGGGCTCGGCGATCGATGAATGGACGAAGGGGCGCAAGACGCGGCAGTACCAGGTGCCCGGTACCAGGAACTCGGAACTGGTCTGCACGTGGTGAACGAAAGGATGAGGGGATGCGGAGATAAGGGGATGACGGGATGAGGGGAGACGCGGGGACGCGGAGAAACGGCAGCACAACCACGAAACGTGCGAAACAAATGACCAACTTGTCCACTTGTCCTCACAACTAACAACTGACAACCGACCATTGACCAATAACAATCCACAGCTACAAATAGGAGCGCTTCGATGAACGTTATCAGCGGTGCCGATCAAAACCGCGTTGTTCCACGCACAACGGACTTTCGCCAGCTCGCGGCGCATCACGGGCTCAACGCCACGCCGTCCCCCGCCGGCGTTGCCCCACCCAAAATCGTTTCTCTTGGCGGCGATCCACGCGTCCCACGAGAGAACGACCCGGACGATCGCCAAATCCTAACCCTGCCACACGCGGCCAACACCGCATCGGACGTGCTGGCCAAGATTCGGGCCGATCGCTTTGTGGTCCAGGATTTTCGATCGCTCTCCGACAGCATCGAATGGGACCTGGGGCGCCTCTTTTACCAGGAACGCGGTAGCCACGCCTTTCGCACGACAGAGCACGTCCCGTTCGAGATCAACAACGACGGAACGTTGTCGGCTCACGCGGCGGAGGTCTTTTTCGCCAACCTCGTCGCATCCGAGAGCTCGCAGGCACTGGGAACGACCATTTTTGTCCTGGAGATCGGTCCCGGCACCGGCCTGTTCGCGAAGTTCTTCCTCGACGCCTTCCGCGAGATGTGCGTTCGGCACGCGAAGGATTTCTACGAACGGCTTTGTTTTGTGCTGGCCGATTACTCCGATTCCATGTTGGCCGACATTGATAAGGCGCGCATTCTAGGACCGCACCGTGATCGTTGCCGGCTCGTCAGAGCAGACGCCCGCGATATGGCGCGGACCTTCAGCGCGGGTGGTTCCGCGTCACGGCTGGAAATGGGACCTTTTGACGCGATTTTCCTGAATTACATGCTCGACTCGCTGCCCGCCGCCGTCCTTGAATTCGACGACCCCGTGATCAAGGAGCTGCGCGTCCGGACGTGCCTTGCACGCAACTTCAACGCCCGCAATGGCCTGGGACTGACCCCCGAGGCCATCGCTCAGAAGGCATCTTCCGACGATCCCACGGTTCGACGCACATTGATCGACCTATACCCTTACTTCACGCTTGACTATGACTTTCTGCCGGTTGATCCGGCGGGGATGCCCTATGCGGACTTCGCGATCGGCTTCGGTCGGCGAAACGGCCGGCACTTGCTCCACAGCTTTGGGGCGATTCAGTGCTTGCAAGGCTGTTGGGCCGTGCTGTCGGGCGAAGGGTTCATCCTTATGAATGACTACGGGCAAGGAGCCGCCGACGAGACCGCGGAGGCGACATTGCACCAGAAGTTCTCGGGTTCAACTCACATCGGACTCAATTTCCCGCTACTCGCGGCGTTTTTTCAGAATGCGGGTGACTGCCGCTGGATCGAGCCTGACAAGGATCCCGGCGGCATTTTCGCTCGATTGCTCGGGCGAAGTCCAAGCGAGGCCGCTATCGACACCTTTCGGCGTTGTTTCGACAAGACGACTTACGACCGGTTGAACGAGCCTGTCGCGCGTGCCCGTCAGCACCAGCAGTGCGGACAGTACGAGGCTGCCCTTGGCGCCTACCAGGAGGCTCTCGCGCGTCAGCCGCGGAATTGGCTCTTGATGGGTGAGGTAGCGAAATACTTGATCTTCGCCGCACGCGACTATCGCGCCGCACTTCAGCTTGCGGCGACGGCAATTTCCTTGAACTCCGACAGGTCGGCTGACCTGTGGGATACCGTGGGCGATGCGTACCTTGGGCTGGAAATGGGCGATAAGGCGCTGGGCTCGTTTCAGCGGGCGCTGGCGATCGACGAGACCGACGTGCGGGGCCGCCTGGGGCTGGCGCACGTCTTTGGTCAACGGGGTGAGTACATGGAGGCCATGCGATTGATCGCCGAGGCCATCACGCTGGACAAGGCATGCCAATACCGCGAGATGCTGCTCAGAAAGCAAGCCGACATCGTGCTGGAGATTGATCACCAGAATCGCGAGGAGATGCGGGTCATGCTCACCCGCAACAATCGCCTCGGAATAATGAAGGATGCAGGCTGATTGTCGAAAAACCAATGACGAATCGCAACTGACCGGTGCCCAATGTCCATCACTACCATCATCACTGTCTATCGGCGCCTGCACACGCTTGCGCCCTTGATTGGGGCCGTGTGGGGCCAAAGCATCCCGCCCGGCGCCGTCTGGGTCTGGGCGAATGAACCGGGAGAGGAAATGTCGGCCCGTTTTCGGTCGGCTCGTATCGACCGGCTCGTGACGTGCAATCCCAACGCCTACTTCCACGGCCGGTTTGCGCTAGCGCTACTGGCCCCGACTGAATACGTGGCGATATTCGACGACGATTCGATTCCAGGATGCGACTGGTTTGCCAATTGCTTGGAGACGATGGCCCGCACACCGGGCATTCTGGGGACGGCGGGACTCACACTCCACGGCCCAAGTTACGCCAGCCGGACGATGCATGGCTGGCAGCGGCCGAATGATTCGGCCATCGAGGTCGACCTGGTCGGCCAAGCGTGGTTCTTGCGGACCGAATGGCTACGGTACTTGTTCGCCGAGCGTCCGGTGACGGGCACCAACGGCGAAGACATCGAGCTGGCGGCCCGCGCCTGGCGGCAGGCGGGCATCCGCTCGTACTGCCCACCGCACCCGGCCGGCGATTTGCGCCGCTGGGGCTCGACGCGAGGCATGGAATTAGGCGTGGACCAGGTGGCCGCCTCCGTATCACGGCCGAACCACCTGGCCGAGCGCGAACGAATTGTGCAGGCTGAGATTGCCGCCGGTTGGCAGCCGCTGTGCATGAGGGTGGAGGGAGTGAAGAACAGGATATAGGGAACAGGGAATGCGGAAAGGAGAACAGGAACGCGGTGCGAGAAGACAACGCCACGACACACCGCCATGCCTATAGGAGAAAGGAGAACGCTGCAACGGGGCCGCAGAGCGTACGACCTGTTCGCACGCACGCAGGGTGTGGGTACGAGTGAATGACGAATGACAACCCTTGGACCTAACAAATGACTCGCAAATCGAAACGTCGAAATCGGAAGAGGATGGCGAAGCCGCGCCGCGCGCGGCGCATGGTAAACTCGAATCGCAAGCAAGCCAAGATCTTGAAGATGGCCGGGAAAAACGGCCAAACCCGGTTGCCGGAATCGGACGGCGAGCGCGAACGCCGGCTTCAGCTTGCGATCGAGGGCCCGTTTTTCCGACCCGCCTACGATCGCTTGTCGCCACTCATCGCACCGCCCTCGAGGCGACGTCAAATGACGAATGACCAGCAGCCATCGTCCCATGAGGAAAAACCGACCATCGACCTGGGCGGGGAACTCAATGATTGCCGCGATCCGTTGGGACTTCTGCGGCGAGTACGCCGGCGCGTTACTGCCGGTGCGACACTGAAGGCCACCTTCATCAACGCCCGCCACTTGTCGACGGTCGGCGCGCTATTGGCCGGAAGCTGGCAGCCGACTCCCGCGCCCTTGCGGTTCTACACCCGGCGCGAAATCGAAAAGCTCTTTTACCGGGCCGGCTACACCCTGCTCGAATTGCGGCCCGAGGACAACCCGGACTTGCAACAATGGCGGCAAGACGGAAATCGGCCCGAGGTCGCGGCGGGACCGCTGAACATCAAGGTCGAGTCGGCCGCGGAGGCCGAGGAATTCCACACGCGGAGCTACCGGGCCGTCGCCGTACCAGCAAAGGGAATAGGGGACAGGTTGCAGGGAACAGTCGACAGTGGGCAGGTAGAAAGCGCGGAATTCGGTGCGCAGAGTATAGAACGGAAGGGCGACGGACAATTGACCACGGACCACGGACTAACGTCCATCGTCATCGTCACCCACAACCAGCTCGGCTACACGAAGATGTGCCTCGACAGCATCCGCTTCCTGACCGACGAACCGTACGAGTTGATTGTCGTCGATAACGGCTCGACGGACGGCACTTTGGAGTACCTGCGGGCCTGTGGCGACGTGAAGCTCATCGAAAACACCGATAACCGCGGTTTTCCCGCCGCCGCCAACCAGGGGATTTTGGCCGGCCGCGGCCGGCAAACCCTGCTCTTGAACAACGATGTGATCGTGACCACCGGGTGGCTCCGCCGGATGCTCGTCGCTCTTCGAAGCGATCCCTCCATCGGAGTCGTCGGGCCATGCTCGAACGCGGTGGGCAGCACACAGCAAGTCGAAATCGGCTACGGCGACCTGACAAGCCTCGACGGCTGGGCGTGGGACTATGGCCGCCGGCACGACGGACAACGCGAGGAAGCCGAGCGGGTCGTCGGCTTCTGCCTCCTCTTCCTGCGCGAGCTGGTTGACCGCATCGGTGTACTCGACGAGCGCTTCGGCATCGGCAATTTCGAAGACGACGACTTTTGTCTGCGGGCCGGGCAGGCCGGCTACCGGACGGTGATAGCGCGTGATGCGTTCATCCATCATTTCGGCCACCGCACGTTTGCCGGAGCCGGCATCGACTTGCACTCACTTCTTGAGCACAACGCGAGGCTCTTCGAGAATAAATGGGCAGGAAAGGAGGTTAAAGGGGACAGGTTACAGGTGACAGCTTCTGTAGGGAACGCCGTCCCTGGCGTTCCGGGTATCTTCTGTAACCTGTCCCCTAAAACCTGTTCCCTCTCGTGCTGTATGATCGTCCGCGACAACGAAAGGACCATCGCCGCGGCCGTCCGGAGCATCCTGCCCTGGGTTGGCGAGGTGATCGTGGTCGATACCGGCTCGAAGGACCGCACGGCTGAGATTTGCCGGCAACTCGGCTGCAAGGTCTTCCATTTCCCCTGGCCCGATAGTTTCGCCGTCGCGCGCAATGAATCGCTCAAGTACGCCACAGGCGAGTGGATCTTCTGGTTCGATTCCGACGACGTGATCGACGCCGAGAACGGCCGCAAGCTTGCCGAGTTGCTCCAACAGCCGATCGACCCCAAGATCCTCGGCCTGACGATGAAGGTGCTCTGCCCTGACGCCGGTCGCGACGGCGCGTTCAATTTCACGGCCGTCGACCACTGCAAAGTGTTCCGCAATCGGCCCGACATCCGTTTCGAGGGCCGGGTTCACGAGCAGGTCATGGATTCGATCAACCGCCTTCATGGCGAGGTCGTGTTCACTGGCCTGTCCGTCGTCCACGCCGGCGCCGATCAGACGCCGGAGGGGCGGCGCGGCAAGCTCCGCCGCGACATCAAGCTCTTGCATCTCCAGCGGCGTGAAACGCCCGATCATCCCTTCCTGCACTTCAACTTCGGCATGACCTACGCCGACGCGGGCAAGCACCGCAAGGCGATCCGATCGTTGCGGCGCAGCCTGGAGCTGGCCCAACCCCACGAATCGCACGTCCGCAAGATCTATTCCTTGCTGGTGGCCAGTAACCTGGCGCTGGGCCAAAAGGACGAAGCCCGCGCCTCCTGCCGGGAGGGATTGAAGCTCTTCCCCAAAGATCCCGAGCTCTTGTTTCGGCACGGCATTCTCTTACACGACGAAGGGCGGTTGCGGCAGGCGGAGCTATCGTACCTCGCCGCGCTGGCCAACGACGACCAGCCGCACTTCTCCAGCTTCGATCACGGCATCGTCGGGCACAAGGCGCGCCATAACCTGGCGAGCGTCTACAAGGACATGGGCGCTTTGCACAAGGCTGAGGAACAATGGAGGATCATCATCGACCAAGTGCCTCTCTACCGCGAAGGCTGGACCTGGCTGGTCGAGATCCTGCTCATGCAGGGAAAACTGAGGGAAGCCCAGGAAGTCCCATTGCGGCTGTTGAACCAGGTGCCTGCCCTGGCGGGGACGGCGGTGACATTGGCGGCCAGGAGCGTCGAAGCGGTTGGTGACCTGGCCGGTGCGCGGCGGATCTTGGAGTCGGGCGTCCGGGAATGCCCGAACGATGCCGTGCCGCTGGAAGCGCTCAGCCACCTGCTATTTTTCCACGCTCATCCGCTTGAGGCCGAGGTAGCGATGGCCGAGCTGGTGCGCCGGCAGCCGGAGGATGCCGGCGCCCAGCACAACCTTGGCACGGTGTTATTGCGTTTGGGCCGTCCGACTGAGGCGGTCGAGGCATTCCTCGCCTCTTTACGGGAGCGCCCCGACGCCGCTTTGACGCATTTGTCGCTCGGCTACGCGTTGCACAACGCGGGCCGCGACGGGGAGGCGCGCCAAGCGTTCGAGAAGTGTTTGCGGCTGGCGCCCGGCGAACCGGCCGCGGCTGAAGCAGCGCGACAACTCCACACTTTGGCGGTGTAGGGCCGATCACAACGACTCGGACAGAAAGGGCCGTCGGCAAATGGGCGGGTGTTCTCCGGCCTCGGCCGCATTGGTGAAACGCCATCCAGCGAAAAAGACGACTGGTGGGAGGACGCACATGTCCCGTGAGAGAGATTTCCGGCAGTTGCTGTCGCAATTGGCCGATCCTAATCCTTGTGTTCGTGCGGGCCTATGAAGATTCTGTACCTGCATAGCATTCGCGGCGCGCACGGGCTCAAAGTCGAACGGCTCCTGCAAATGAAAGAGCGCCCAAGGGTGTTTATTCCCGTGTTGCACGGCCACAACGTGCTACGGCGTCTGGATCAAGCAGGCTTCGTGACAATCGTCGACCGGGCGCAAGCGGCGTGTGACCTCTTTCACCCGGACTTGATTGTCGCATGCAGTTTATTCGGCGCCGTAGCGCTGCGGTTGCACTGTCCGCAGGCGAAGTTGCTGCTCTTGTCCCCGTTTTGGCGTCGCAGCGCTCGGGCGATCGTGGCTGCGCTGCCGATCGTCCGCCAGATGAGCCGGATCGCGCTGAGTGTACGGTTCGCGTGGATGTTCCCCTCCAATGATCTTGCTCCGTCCGGCTCCGTCATCCTTCATTGCCCACTCGACCAAATGGTGCCCATTGCGCATAGCCGCCAACTACTCGCCCAAAGCGGTCTACCTCCGGAGAATCTGGCGGCAGTCACGTACTACGGGTACGCCGCATTCCATCGGCGCGGAGTCGACGCGCACCGCATGAATTTTACCAACGCTCTGGATCAACTCGAGTTGTGGGTACGGCGATTGACTGCCGCAGATCGGGACAGCACCGGCGCTCCATGCGGTTTGGACGTGGACCGGATTATCCGCCCGTACCTGAACAGGGCGAAGGTGAGCGAGGGTTCGCCCAGCAGGCGAAACGAAGAGATGATCACGCCGAAACGCCGCCAAAGCCGCTGGCTGGAAATCTGGGGACAGCTCCAGGACGTCGCCAAGGGCAAAGTGGTGGCCGGCGATCCGGCCACGATCGAGGCTCGTTTGCTGGAGGAACTGGACGGCGTAGAATGGGAGGCGAGCCGGGAAGACTTCAAGGATCGGGGCTGGCGATGAGCAGCCGGTGCGATTGGATCGTGCGCGACTACGCCAAGACCGGGCGGCGCTGGACTTGGACGTGTAGCGAACGAAGCAGGTCGGCGCGCCTCGCGACACGGCATTTTGAACACCCCCCGCGCGGAAGGCCAGTTGCCTTAATTCTCACCGCCGTAATCGGCTTGTTATTGACCGAAACCGATTGCCGCGCGGCTGCACGTCGCCAGCGCTTGGACGGCGAATCCACCGAAATTGGACGACTTGCGCGCCGTTTTTGGACGACTTATTGGACGACTTGGGCCGCCCACTCCGGCATGGCCACGAAGGACGTGGTGTGCGCAAGTCAGGTATCAGTAATGGTTTGCGACGCGCGCGACATTCCCCCCTATTAGTAGATGGACGACTTGGACGACTTGAACGCCGTTTTC
>DATLQY010000026.1:0-9122 GCA_035534975.1 Pirellulales bacterium | reverse complement strand
TCCTTTTTTTGGGCGACGACCAGTTTTGCCTCGGGCGTCGCATCTCTGCGGCCGGAATCATCAGTTGGCCCTGAACGAGCGGCGGTGACCTCAAGGTTTTCGTGGCAGCTTGCGCTACTCGCCGCTTGCCGGCCTAGTTGGCATTACCATCCCGTTCCGTACGGTCATGGCGTGAATTCGTTCTACGCCCGCCGCGGAAACCTTCGTGCGATCAACGTTGACCCCGGCGAGCTCCGGCAATTCTTCCAAATCGGCCAGTCCCGCGTCGGAGACCGCGGTTCCCCTGAGCCCGAGCATTTGGAGCTTCGGCAAGTTCCGTAGGTGCTTGAGTCCCGCATCTGTGACCTGAGAGAAGCCAAGTTCGAGCATAAAGAGATTCGGCAAGTTGCGCAATTGCTTTAGCCCCGCGTCTGTGACCCCAGCGCCGCTTAGGGAGAGTGTTTGGAGTTCTCTTAGACCTGCGAGATGGGTGAGGCCGGTGGCAGAGACGGCCGTAAACTGCAGAGCGAGGTTTTCCAGGCCGGTGAGCCCACCAAGTTCTGCGAGCCCCAGGTCGCTGACCTTGGAACCGTTCAGTCTCATACGTGTGAGGTGTTTCAGCCCATGCAGAGATTTCAAGCCGGTCCCCGTGACCGCTGTATCGTGTAATTCAATCGTTTCCAATCGCTTCAGGTGCCCAAGGCTGACCAGCCCCTCATCCGTTATTGGGGCTCCATTGACATACAAGGATCGGACGTCGGGCAGTGCCTTGAGCCATGCAAACGTCGTGTCGTCAAATTGCTCGCCGACGAGGCTGACCTGCACCACCGATTCGTCGCTGCCCGACCCGTCACCCAATAGGAACGAAAGCCAGCTTGGCGGAGAGATCTCGTACGAGACTTCGCCGCCCTTTTGCTTGATCGCGGCCACGGCCCGCCGCTGCATCACGGGCTGGCTGATCAGCACGGACAGGAAGGCGCCCGTCGCCACGAACGTCGCCATCAACGTTGATAGCCGAAACTGAAACCATCGCTGCCACGGCTGGGCCTCGGGCGGGGCGGAATCCCGTCGCCGTTTACGCCAGCCCCGCCAGGCTACAACGGAAGCGGCTCCCAAGGCGCCGGCGGCGGCGTAGAGTAATTGGTCCCCACCGGCCTGCGTGCCCATCAGGTGCCGTGCGCCAAGGGCGCCAGCGGCGAAACCCAGGGATACCGCCGCAACGCAGACCTTGACCTGCCCTCCGCCAACGGCAAACGTCGCTCCGCTGACGGCCCCAACGAACATGCCGACAAAGCCGGCCACGCCACCACACAGGGCAATCGTTCTTGCCGCTTGTTCAACCAGGTTTCCCGGTATCAGCAGGCTGCCGGCGGCGAACACGATCCCGATCACCAGGCCGACGATGCTGCCGATGATGGCGCCGAGCAAGAACTTCTGCATGGAAATCACCCGTGATCGGTCTACTCACTGTGCCCATCGTAGCGGAACGGCAAGCGGCTGGCAAAGAACGAGTTGAAACCAGCGGCGTCGGCGCGGCGATTCGTGGCTGGTGGCAAAGCGTCAGCGATGCCGTGACTCGATGACGTCACGACTCTCACTTACCGCTCAATTCAACCAAAGCTCTTGTCTAGCTGTTGAAGACCCGCCGGCCAGGCTTCTTCGTGACCTTTTCGAGACTCGTGTTGGCGGGCTCGCGCCGTCATGGCGACGCCCAACTCGTCGCGGGCGGGAAGGTGCCGGACGTTCCTTGGCGCCGCCGCGCGCCGCCGACGTTTGCCGCAGGCGGTTGGAAAGTCATCTCCGGCGGCGGCCGTGAAACTGCGCGACCGCCCGCGGCAAAAACTCCAGGTGCTCCATCGACAATCGCTCCACCACCCAGGTGGCACCGCCCGGCCGTGGGGGAGGGAACAAGTCTTGAGCAGCAATTACCCGCCCCGCCGGGCGCAGTCGGCACGGTTTCCAATGGACCGTCCATGGCTGCTTCCTCTGGGGGTCGTGGAGACGCAGGAGTTTTTGCCGCGGGCGTAACCTTCAGACTCCTGCCGTTGTCGGAGTTGTTTTTCCGCGCGAAAAGAGGGCGACGCGGGGCCGCGGAGCGGCCGAGGAAGCGTTCGGGGCACCCGCGCAGCGGGTCGGCGGAACGTGGGAACGAGGATACGGCATCGCCGGCTTGCGGCTTGCCTCACGGCCTGCCACAATGATGTTGCGCGCCGGTGAGACAATTGCCGCCAAAGGACGACCCAGGAGCTTCCCATGACTCGACACGCCTCAGACCAGACCACGGCCCCCTCCAAAAAACACTCTCGACGGGCGTTTCTTTCCGCCACCGCCGCGGCGGGCTTCAGCTTCACGATCGTGCCCAGGCACGTTCTGGGGGGCGCGGGACTGGTACCGCCCAGCGAGCGCATCAACGTGGCGGGTATTGGAGCCGGCGGAATGGGCGGCGGCGACATTGCGACCGTGGCGCGGCTGGGGGCCAACATCGTGGCGCTGTGCGACGTCGACGAGGTCCGCGCGGCCGGTTCCTTCAACGCCTTCCCCAACGCGCGGCGCTACAAGGACTTCCGCGTGATGCTCGACAAGGAAGCCAAGAGCATCGACGCGGTGACCGTCGGCACGCCCGACCATATCCACGCCGTGGCCTCGATGGCGGCCCTTCGCGCCGGCAAGCACGTCTACTGCCAGAAGCCGCTGACGCACACGCTCGTCGAGTGCCGCGAGTTGACCAAGGCGGCCCGCTCCGCCGGCGTCGCCACCTCGATGGGTAACCAGGGACACGCCAGCGAAGGCTCTCGACTCACGAACGAATGGCTGCAAGCCGGCGTGATCGGCGAGGTCCGCGAGGTCCACGTCTGGTCCGACCGGGCAGGGCAGCTTTGGAAGCAAGGGATCGGCCGGCCGACCGACACGCCCGCCGTGCCCTCGACGCTCGACTGGGATCTTTGGCTCGGTCCCGTCCGCGAGCGGCCGTACCATCATGCGTACGCTCCCGTGAGCTGGCGCGGCTGGTGGGATTTCGGCACCGGAGCGTTAGGCGACATGGGTTGCCACATCATCGACCACCCGGTCTGGGCGCTGAAGCTCGGAGCGCCAACGTCGGTCGAGGCGCGGACGACGATCGACGGCACGTTTCTGGCGGAGAACAAGCTGAACTACGAGACCTACCCTGTCGCCGCGATCATCTACTACGATTTTCCGGCACGCGGCGCCCTGCCGCCGGTGCGGATGACCTGGTACTACGGCGGCCTGATGCCCGCCGTGCCCGTCGAGATGCCGGCCGGTCAGAGTCTGCCCGGCAACGGTGTGCTCTACGTCGGCAGCGAAGGCAAGATGTACCACGGCTCGCACGGCGGCATGCCCCAACTCCTGCCGGCCGCGCTCGACGAGAAGGCCAAGCAGGTTGCCAAGACGATCGAGCGTTCGCCGGGCCATTACGAGGAGTGGGTCGCGGCCTGCAAGGGGGGCAAGCCTCCCGTGGACGCTTTCGACTACTCCGGCCCCTTGACGGAGACCGTGCTGCTAGGCGTGTTGTCGTTGCGTGCGCCTGGCCGGCGGCTCGAATGGGACAGCGCGAACCAGAAAGTCACAAACGCGCCCGAACTGAACCAGTACGTCCACATCGAGTACCGCAAGGGCTGGACACTGTAGATTATCGCGCGATACGGATAGGCGCTCCGATCTTCTCGCGCAAGTCGCCCTGGAAGCCAAGCTCGCGCCGCAAGTGCTCGGCAATGTGCCGGGCGTTTCGGCTGTCTTGCAACAACTCGTCCGACGGCTCGACGCCGGGCGGAAAATGAACGCAATGCTTCGTGATGGTTACCCCCGCGTCGTCCGCTTCGGTGGCGTTGGGGTCGACGATCCAGACGCGGTATCCACCAGCCATCTCCGTACCCTCCGTTTCAAAGGCCCCATTGCATTATACCCCCATTGCATTATACGCAGTGGAGCGGAAAGACCAGTTGGATTGGTGGGCGGCACCGACAGCCAACGCGCGTGCGTGTCCGACGGCGGCCCGATCGAAAAGGCATTCCGCCATCGCCCGCCGGCGGCCGTCTCGGCGGCCGTGGCGTACCCGTGTCCCAATCGCGCCACCCTACGCCCCGCGTATGACGTCGTGGAACCGACACGGTTCGAACATTGGCGAATTAGGGTGCCTTTTCGATCGGATCGCCGGTGGGTCGGCGCTGTCGCCGGCCCACCATGGCCAGTACACGGCCGGCCCCATTGTGGCGTCGGACGCACCGCGGCGGCCCTGATTCAGGGCGACGCGCCGCAGCCCTCGCGTTGGGACCCACTTAAGGCCACCGGTGGCGGCGCCTGACACTATGGCGTTCGCGCCGAAACGCCCAGCCGCGACGTTGCTCGCGCGGTGGGGTTGGAGGCGACAGCGCCTCCGCCCCGCGTTCGACGCTATGCGAATAAAACCGACTCCGAATCCCCCAATTTTCAATTTGGTCGACACGAACCGTCGTAAGTAGGGGGTGAGGTTGGAAACGGCGCCGCTACGCGGCTTGCTCACTGGCGTGGGGATGTCGGAGATCGGTTTTCTTCGCGCCGCTATCGTGTGGTCGTTTTTTTGTCGCCGCGCGACGATGGTTCCGCTAGCGCGAAAAAGACCCTGGGCGATTGCGGGCGGCCCGGCCACCCCGACGCGCTGGGGGTCGTGGAGACGCAGGAGTTTTTGACGCGGGCGTGAGCGGAGACCGCGGGTGAAACGCGAAAAAGCCGACAAAAACTTGTTCTTCATCCGACGTCCCATCCCCTGCCGTGGGGTTTTGGCGACACGCCCCCCGATGTAAAATCCTGCTGGGTCGGAGATCGGCCAGCGGCTGAGACCGCTGGCTTGTCGGTAAAGAACAAGTTTTTGTCGGCTTTTTCTTTGCCTTCTTGTTGCTGCGCAACAAGTAGGGCCATGCCGATTCGCGGCCGCGCAGCGCATCGTTGTTTCACGACGGCTCGAATTCTTTCGCTCGTTCGCCGCGAGAAACGCGCCGCTCGACGGCCGCGGCGACGAATCCCCTGAACAGCGGGTGCGGCTGGGTCGGTTTGCTCTTGAACTCGGGATGGAATTGCACCGCGACGAACCAGGGATGGTTCGGCAGCTCGATGATCTCGACCAGCGAGCCATCGGGGCTCGTGGCGGCGACCATCATGCCGTTGGCTTCGAACTGCTGGCGGTAAACGTCGTTGAATTCGTAACGGTGCCGGTGCCGCTCGGAGATCATCGTGGAGCCGTAGCAAGCCGCGGCACGGCTGGTTGGGTCGAGCAGCGCCTCCTGCGCGCCCAACCTCATCGTGCCCCCCTTGTCGATGATCGACCGCTGCTCGTCCAACAGGCAAATCACCGGGTGCGGCGTGTCCTTGTTGAACTCGGTCGAGTGGGCGCCGGCCAGGCCGACCAGGTTGCGGCCGAACTCAATCACCGCGCATTGCATTCCCAGGCAAATGCCCAAGAACGGAATCTCGCGCTGGCGTGCAAAACGGATCGCCTCGACCTTGCCTTCGATGCCCCGCTCGCCAAAGCCGCCGGGCACGATCAGGCCGTCGAAGCCCGACAAAAGCCGCTCGGGACCTTCGCGCTCCACCTCCTCGCTTTGAATTCGCTGCACGCGGACCTGGGCCAGGTTGGCGATTCCGGCGTGGTCGAGCGCCTCGTAGATCGACTTGTAGGCGTCGCGGTGTTCGGCGTACTTGCCCACCACGGCGACGCTGATCTCGTGTTCCGGATTTCGCAGCTTGTGCAACAGGTCGCGCCACTCGTCGAGTTCCAGCGGCCCCGCGGCCAGGCCGAGACGGCGCACGATCTGTTCGTCGAGCCGGTTCTCGACCAGGCTCAAGGGGACTTCGTAGATCGAAAAATCCTTGTCTTTTTCCTCGATCACCGCCTCGCGGGGCACGTTGCAAAACAGCGCGATCTTGTCGCGGTCGTCACGGCTCAGGCTCCGCTCGGTGCGGCAAACCAGGATGTCCGGCTGAATACCAATCTGGCGGAGCAGTCCGACCGAGTGTTGCGTGGGCTTGGTCTTCAGCTCGCCCGCCGCCTTGAGGTAGGGAACGAGCGTGAGATGCACGTAGAGGCAGTTCTCCTTGCCCACGTCGAGCGAAAACTGGCGGATCGCTTCGAGGAACGGCTGGCTCTCGATGTCGCCCACCGTGCCGCCGATTTCGGTAATCACCACGTCGACCGTTTCGCCCGCCAGCTTGCGGATGCAATCCTTGATTTCGTCGGTGATGTGCGGGATCACCTGGACCGTCTTGCCCAGGAATTCGCCCCGCCGCTCCTTGTTGATCACTGCCAGGTAAATCTGGCCGGTGGTGAAGTTCGAGTCGCGCGTGAGGGGACCATGGGTGAACCGCTCGTAATGACCCAGGTCGAGGTCGGTTTCGCTTCCGTCGTCGAGCACGTAGACTTCGCCGTGCTGGTAGGGGCTCATCGTGCCCGGATCGACGTTGATGTACGGATCGAGCTTTTGCATCCGCACGCGCAGCCCGCGCTGTTCGAGCAACATGCCGACCGACGCGCTGGTCAGGCCCTTTCCCAAGGAACTGACGACGCCGCCCGTGACGAAGATGAATTTGGTCATTGAATGATGTCCGTACGAAGGTATCCATTCCGCCGTAGCGGAACTCGTGAGAGTTCCGTTTTTTTTCAACGGCCCGCTCAAAGGCTAGGATGCGAATATGGGACGATCTCTGTAGGGAACGCCCTCCGTGGCGCTGGCGTGTCCTGCCAGATGGTCTCGCACCAGCTCCTCGGAACGCCACGGAGGGCGTTCCCTACAGAACCCGATACGACGATCCTAGCCTTTGAGCGGGCCGTTGTCTTTTTTACCGCAACGCTCGGAATTCTCACGAATTCCGCTACGAACGGATTCTAGCGTTTACGATGGCGTTGTACAAACGCCTGGTAATCGCGCTGAGTGTCGATACCCGGCGTCGCCTGGGGCACGACCGCGACGGCAATCGAATGTCCCGACTCAAGCACGCGAAGTTGTTCGAGCATTTCCAGCTTTTCCAAGGGCGACGGGGGAATCCGGGCCAACGAGAGCAGAAAATCGCGGCGATAGGCGTACAACCCGATATGCTGGTGAAAATGGGGCGGGTCGTCGGCCAGCAGCCCGTCGTGCCACTGCCGCGCACAGGGGATCGGGCTGCGGCTGAAATACATCGCGCGCCGACGGGCGTCAAAGACCACTTTCACGCACGAGGGATCGAGCAATTGCTCGCGCCCGCGGATCGGGGTGGCCAAGGTCGACATCACGGCGGTCGGATCGTCTTCCAGAAGCTGGACGGCGGCGTCGATGGACTCGCCCGACAGTTCCGGCTCGTCCCCCTGCACGTTGACGACGATCTCGACGTCGAGTCGCCGCGCGACCTCGGCCACCCGATCGGTGCCGCTGGCGCAGTCGGGGCTGGTCATTTCCACCAGGCCGCCGAAGGCGCGGACCGCCACGGCGATTTCCTCGTGGTCGGCGGCCACGCAGACCCCGCCGGGCACCTTGGCGCGCTGGGCCGCCTCGTAGGTGTGCTGGATCAGCGGCTTGCCCGTCTCGCTCAGCAGCAACTTGCGAGGAAGCCGTGTCGAGGCAAGCCGGGCTGGAATGACGATGAAACTTCGCACATTGATCTCACCGAACCCCGCTGGTGCTCTGGTGCCGTCTGCTGGGAGCGGGTCGAGCGGGCGTCGGATTTGGAACCTCGTGGGTATCACCTCGTTCGGTGGCCGGCGCTTCATCACGCTCGACGCTCCGCACCAGCCCACCGCGGTGGAGTCGGTAGCCGATCCCGCGCCAATGCAAACGCGATCCGACAACCGAGCTTGACATTGCCAACGAATTGAAAATCGCGACCAAGGGCGCCGCCCAGATGTCGAAGCGGACCGCTCCGCGCACCGCCGGACCATGTTCCGGCAGGTACAACCCGGCGAGCTCCCTTCGCAGCAGCCCGCGGAACACGGTCGAAGCGTAGTGCAAGAGGCACACGAAGGCGGGAATCCAGGTCCACTCGGCGCCTTGCACCAGGCCCGCGACCAACAGACCCAAGCCGCCCCAAAACGTCACCAGTCCGATCATTGCCCCCGAAAAGGCCAATAACCAATAACCCTTGGCATAGAACCTCGCGATGACGTACTGTCGCCGGAGGAACGTGGCGGTCTGCCTCAAGTCATGGTCGACGGGCGACGCGAGCATGGTGGTCGGCTCGAACTCGATGTTCAGGTCCGCGCGCTGCAAGACGCTCGTCGCCACCAGATCGTCGCTGAGCGTCCCGTGCCAGGCCTCGCGGAGCCGCAATTGCTCGAATACGTCGCGGCGGATCGCCCACGAGCCGCCCCAAATCAGATGATGTCCGCCGGGGCCCAAACCTGCCGCGACCGACGCGTTGATACTGTAAAGCAGGTGGTTGGCGAACGAGGCGCGCTCGGGCACGTACCAGCGGTAGCCGGTAACGGCCCCCGCGCGGGGCAGATCGAGACGCTGCACCAGTCGCCGCAGCCAGTCGCGCGGCGGCCGCGCGTCGGAATCGACGAACGCCAGGTACTTGACCTCCGACGGCAAACAGGCGGTCGCTTGCCGAAGGTTGTGGACCTTTTGCCCCGTGTCCACCGCCTGACCCGAAACGACAAGCTCGCTGAGGGTTTTCGGGTACTGGGCCATCAAGGGGCGGATGACCTCACAAGCGGGGTCGTCCGAGCGTTCGACGATAAAGGTCACCTGGTAATCGGGGTGGTCCTGTTCGAATAGCGGACGGAGGTTCTCCTCCAGACCGAAGTCGAGTCCCTTGCAAGGCGCGAACACTGCGACGCGTCCCAACGCATGCGTCGCATGGGGCCGGCGAATGCGGCTTCGCACGAAGCGCCGCGTTTCCAGAAAGTGGACCGCGACGAGCGCGAACAGCACCCCGGCGGCGACCGCCACGCTCAACCAGGAAATCAGCCAAAGCGATTGCATGCGCCTTCCATGTCACGATGCACGCCAACGGGAGCATGAAGCCCGACTCGCGAGGCGGCACGATACCTGTGCCTAGAATTCGGGTCAAGGCCAATCGGGGTAGCGACTTACGTTCGCCGATCGTGGGGCTCGGCACGAATGTGCCGATGGCACGACTTGATCGGAATGCGACCCCTGGGTCGGCGCGAGGGCCTG
>DATLQY010000025.1:0-4806 GCA_035534975.1 Pirellulales bacterium | reverse complement strand
TACCTCGCTCCCCATCGGCGCTCCAAGTACCGCGAGAGATACCCCAGCGGCACCGACATGGCCAAATAGAGCGCCGCGGTGAGCAACCCCAGTTCGACGAACTTCATGCTGGATCGCGAGAGGATCAGGTACTCTTTGGTCAGCTCCCTGACCGCGATCACGCTCACCAGGCTGGTGTCTTTGAACAACGCGACGAAATCATTGGTCATCGGCCCCAAGGCGGTACGGATCGCCTGTGGAAAGATCACGCGGCGGAAGGCCAGCGCGTCGGTCATTCCCAACGCCCGCGCGGCCTCCCACTGCCGGATGGGGACCGACGAAATCGCGCTGCGGTAGACCTCGGCTTCGTAGGCCGCGTAATTCAGGCCGAAGCCCACGACCGCCGTGGCGACGGCCGAAAGCTCCAGGTGGCTCGACACGCCGAAGTAAAGGAAGAACAACAGCAACAAAAGCGGAATCCCGCGAAAAAACTCGACGTAAACCAGCGCCAGCCAACGCACGGGGGCGGGGCCGTAGAGCCGGCAAATGGCCACGAACAACCCCACGACGACCGCTACCGCCATGCTCGATAACGTGATCCGCACGGTCATTGCCGCCGCCCGCAACAACAGCGGCGCGTATTGTCCAAATGTCCAAAGCTGCGCCGACGCGGCGATGATATGCACGTCGACCACGTCGGGGGTCTTGAAAGGGTCCGAGTCGAGCGGTCGGCCGGCCGGGTCGAAGCCCAGCCCGGCCAGTTCGGCCGAGCGGTTCGGCGGCTGGGCCAGAGCTGCCTGATCGGTGTTCCAAAGGTGCCAGCGCCTGAGAATCTCGGCCAGCTTGCCGGAGACGATCAGTTCCCCCAGCGCTTCGTCGATCGCCGCCACGAGATCGTCGTCACCAGGCCGGCAGGCGATGCCGTAGGATCCGTGCCCGATCCGTTCGCCGACCAGCTTCAACTTGGGGTTCGTTTCGCCGTAATACGTCACGATCGGCGTGTCCAAGAGCACCGCGTCGAGTCGGCCCAGCTCGAGGTCGAGGTAGGGCTCGACCTGACCGTCGAAGGCGGTGTTGGCAATTCCCTCGCGGTTCAGCAACTTTTCGGCCGCCGTGCCGGCCATCGTGCCCACCAGCTTGTCGCGGCAGTCGGAGAGCGATTTGATCGACCGGTCGTCGTGACGCACGGCGAGTTGCTGGGCGTAGATATAGTACGGACGGGAAAACCGCGCGCTCGCCCGGTTTTGCTCGGTGATCTCGAAGCCGCTCACGATCACGTCGAAATCGCCTTTTTCCAAACCCAAAGTCAGGCTGACCCAGTCGTATTGGACGAATTCGGCAACGACGGGCGCGCCGATCCGCCGCGAGATCGTTTCGGCCAGCGCGTCGACCAGCTCGACCTCGAAGCCAATGACGCGATTGGGGTCGCTGGGATCGCGGACCTGAAATGGCGCGCCCCCTTCGGCATCGCCCGCCCAGCGCAGTACGCCAGAGCCGAGCCGATCGCGCAACTTGGCGCGCTCAGGCCCGGCGGCGGACAATGACGAAGCTGACGCCAGCAGCAGCGGGACGGCGCACCAAAGCGGCGCCAAGCACGAGCGAAAATGGCTGGGACGATTCAATGCGGACGTTATACTCTGAAATCGTAGCGGAACTCGTGAGAGTTCCGTTGGACAACCTTGACGCTCGGAATTCTCACGAATTCCGCTACATTCCGCACGCAGTTTAATCGAACCGCCCAACCTTCGGAAGTCAACCATGCGCATCGCCCTTGGCGGGGTCTCCCATGAGACAAGCACTTTCATCAGCACGCCCACGACAATGGCCGATTTCGAGCAGGGTCTGGGGCTCTTCCGCGGCCAGGAAGTGATCGAGCACTTCCGCGGCACGAACATGTGTACCGGTGGTTTTATCGACGGCGCGGCGAAGCACGGCTTCGAGGCGGTGCCGCTCTTGTGGACGTTCGCCTATCCCAGCGGACTGATCGAACGCCGGGCCTACGAGACGCTGAAGGCCGAGTTTCTCCAACGGCTCAGGACCGCGGAGGCGGAGGGCGGGCCGGTCGATGGCGTGCTCCTGGACTTGCATGGTGCGATGGTCGTCGAGGGCATCGAAGATGGCGATGGCGACTTCGTCGAGTCGGTCCGTCAGGCCTGCGGGCTGGACCGGCCGATCGTGATGACCCAGGACCTGCACGGCAACCACACGCTCCGGAGGGTGAAGGCGGCCGACGCGATCATCGGTTTCGACACCTATCCGCACGTCGACATGGGCGAGCGCGGTCGCGAGGCTGCCGACCTGATCGTTCGCATGGTCCGTGGTCAAATCCGCCCCGTAATGGCCCTGCGGCAGTTGCCTTTGTTCTGGGGTACGCGCTGCCAGGTCACCGCCCACCCGCCGATGGACGATGTGCTCCGCCGCGTCCACGAGCTGGAGCGCAGGAAGGGCATGCTTTCGGTGACCGTGGCCACCGGCTTCCCCTGGGCCGACGTGCCCGACGTGGGCGCTTCGGTCATCGCCGTCGCCAATGGCGACCAAGGGCTGGCCCGAGCGGCGGCCGACGAGTTGGGCGACTGGATTTGGGAGCATCGCCGGCGCTGGTACCACCCGCCGATGACCGTTCGTGAAGCGCTGGCCGCCGGCGAGCAGGCTGGCCGCTATCCGATTTTATTGGCCGATCACGCCGACAACACGGGGGGTGGAGCGCCGGGCGACTCGACGGAGGTGCTGCGGACGTTTCTCGAAATTGGACTCAAGGACGCATTGCTGCTCTACCTCGTCGATCACGAGGCCATCGAGGCGGCCCATTGCGCCGGCGCCGGCAGCCGCGTCCGAATGGCGCTGGGTGGCAAGTCCGACGCGGTGCAAGGCCCGCCGGTCGAGGTCGAGGCGGAAGTCGTCGCGCTCTCGGACGGGCGTTTCGCCTACGACGGCCCAATGTACTCCGGTCTGCCGGGCAACATGGGGCGTAGCGCCCGCTTGCGAGTGGGCGGTGTGACGGTGGTGGTGGTGACAAAGCGCGAGCAACCGCTCGATCCGGGCTTCGTCCGCACGCTGGGTATCGACTGCGGCGCGATGCGTTACATCGCACTCAAGTCGGCCGCCCATTTCCGCTCCGGTTTCGAGCAGTTGGCCGGCTCGATCTACAATGTCGACGCGGCGGGCATTCTCACGCACGATTTCTCGAAGCTTTCCTACAAGCGGCGGCGAAGGCCAATTTTTCCGCTGGAGTCGTAAGGTGGGCACCGCCCGCCAGGAACTGGTATAATGCATATATTAAAGTGTGGTTTGGGGCTGCCCAATGGAATTTGAGCGGGACACTGACAAAGCTGCCCGCAACCGCGACAAGCACGGCGTCTCCTTCGAAGAGGCGGCGACTGTTTTTGGTGACCCACTTGCCATCACATACGACGACCCAGACCATTCCGACGTTGAAGATCGTTATCTGACATTCGGCCACTCAAGTCAGGGAATTCTGCTTGTGGTTTCGCACACTGACCGAGACGAACGAACTCGCATCATTAGTGCGCGAAGGGCGTCCCGAAAAGAGAGAAAGCAATATGAAGAAGAATGAAGCTCCATTAGACGACGATCTCCGTCCGGAATATGATCTCTCGACCCTCAAGGGAGCGGTTCGCGGCAAATACATCGAGCGTTACCGTGCCGGAACAAACCTGGCCTTGCTCGACCCCGAGGTGCGAGCCGCCTTTCCGACGGATGCGGCCGTCAACGAGGCGCTCCGATCGCTGATGCAGAAGCAACCGGCCTAAAAAAGCCCTGGCGAACGATATCACGCTGGTGACGGCTTAGCAAGGCCGTCTCACCACTCCACCACTCTGACCGATTCCTACCCCCGCACAACCGGGTTGGCCAGCGTGCCGATGCCGTCGATGGTGATGTTCACCACGTCGCCCGCTTTCAGCGAAAAGTCGTCGCCGGGCACGATGCCGGTGCCCGTCAGCAGGCACACACCGTCGCGGAACGTGTTGTCGAGGCCGAGATAGTCGATCAAACCCTGGAAGCCACGGGCCATCTGGCCGACCGACGTGCGTCCCTCGAAAGCGATCTCGCCGTCGCGGATCACCGCCATGCGGATGCCAATCTGGTCCCGGGCCGGCATGGCGTTGGCCAGCGTGATACACGGCCCAAGCGCGCATGACTGATCGTAGACCTTGGCCTGCGGGAGATAGAGCGGGTTTTCGCCTTCGATGTCGCGCGAGCTCATGTCGTTGCCGATCGTGAAGCCCACCAACGCCATCCGCGAGTTGAGCACCAGGGTCAATTCCGGTTCTGGCACGTTCCAGACGGCGTCGCGACGGATGCGCACCGGCTGGTCGGGCCCCACCACGCGGTGCGCGTTGGCTTTGAAAAACAGCTCCGGCCGTGGGGCGTCGTAGACCTTGTCGTAGAACGCGGCCGCGCCCGCTGATTCGTCCATCCGCGCCTTGCGACTGCGGATGTAGGTCACCCCCGCCGCCCAGACTTCCTGGCGATCGACCGGCGGCAACAGCGTTACGGACCGCAATGGCCAGCGCGCCGCGCCGCGGTCGACCAACAGTTCCACCACGGCCACCGGATCGTCGGCTTCGAGAATGTCCGTGAGCGTCTGGTACTGGCCGCTGGGGGCCTCCAAAGGCAGAATCTCGTCATCTTCCAGCAGCCCCATCTTCACATCTTCCGACGGCAGCAGCAACTTCACCAGTTTCATTGGATTTCGGGTTTCAAATTTCGGATCGCGGATTGCGGATTGCGGATCGCAGGCAGTGCGCTGCCTTGACCATCTTACTATCCACGGGCGGTTACATCCAGACGGTGCTCTTCCAACGT
>DATLQY010000024.1:0-3197 GCA_035534975.1 Pirellulales bacterium | reverse complement strand
CTCGCGCCGGGCCTGGGCAAGCTTGCTGGGATCACGAGCAAAGACGCCGCCGGTTAATCCGTATTCGGTCGCGTTGGCGATTGCCAGGGCCGTGTCGAAGTCGCTTGCCTTCAAGATCGAAAGGACTGGCCCGAAAATTTCTTCGGTGGCCAGCCGACTGGCCGGCGCCACGTCGGCGAAGACGGTTGGCTGGACGAAGTAGCCGGTTGTGTCGTCGGAGGTACCGCCAACGACGAGTCGGGCCTCGCGCTGGCCGAGCTCGAGGTAGGAGACGACCTTCGCGAACTGATGCGCGTCGGCAACTGGTCCGACCTGCGTCGCCGGCTCGGCCGGATCGCCCACCCGGAGGGCGCGGGTCCGTTCGGCAACGCGGTCGACGAGGGCGTCGTACACGGGAGCGACCGCGATCACTCGCGAGCATGCCGAGCACTTCTGGCCCTGGAAGCCGAACGCCGACGCGACGATCGCCTCGGCTGCCTGGTCGAGGTCTCCGCTGGCGTCGACGACGATCGCGTCTTTCCCGCCCATCTCGGCGACGACTCGCTTCAGCCACTGCTGACCCGGTCGCACCTTGGCCGCTTCTTCCCAGATCCGAATGCCGACATCTTTTGAGCCGGTGAAGCTAACAAAACGGAGACGCGGATGAGCGACCAGGTAATCGCCAACGCTTTCGCCCGGACCCGGTAGGTAGTTTACCACGCCCGGCGGCAGCCCGGCATCTTCAAACAGGGCGAAAATCTGGGCGGCGATGATTGGGGTGAGGCTGGCTGGCTTGAAGACCACGGTGTTGCCCGCAACGACCGCGCTGACGACCAAACCCGTCGCGATCGCGGCCGGGAAGTTCCAGGGGGGTATCGCCACGCCAGGCCCGAGCGGCACGTAGATCAGCTCGGTGTCATTGCCGCGCAGCGTCGTGACCGGTTGGGGAGCGGCGAGGCGCAGCATCTCGCGCGCGTAGAACTCGCAAAAGTCGATCGCCTCGGCGAGGTCGGCGTCGGCCTCGACCCAGGTCTTACCGATCTCCCGAATCATTGTCGCTACCAGGTCGAGCTTACGTTTGCGCAGCCGACCGGCGATTCTGAGAAGAACGCGCGCGCGCTCGTCGGCCGGGAAGCGCGCCCATTCGCCGAAAGCGCGCTCGCTGGCAACCAGCGCCGCTTCGGCCCGCGCCTGATCGGCGCGCGCCACCCGGCCAACGCTCTCGCCTTTCCGGGCCGGGTTCAACGATTCGATCCAGCCGTCAGTCACGATCCGCTGGCCACCAATGACCAACGGATGCTCCGGCGTCCCTTCGTTCGCGGCGCGGCTGAGCGCCGCTTCGAGCGCCGCGCGATTGGCAGTCGCACTGAAATCAGTCAGTGGCTCGTTGACGAACTCCGGTACCATGACTACCTCCAGGCCTTACTTTCCTGAATTCTACGCCGAACGCTTGGAAAATGCTGGAGCGCCAGATTTCGGGTTGTCGCGGCGGGCCGCGGTCGCTATGATTGCGGTACCGGGGACGATCGTGCAACGGCGGCACGCCGACCGTCGATTCGCCGCGGGAGAATGTCCGGTAACGCGTAAGCGAGGAGAAGAGACCATGGCGATTTATGGCCAGATCGAGGAGTGCGCGAGCCAGCTTGGCGCACGTCCGGGGTTTAACGAGGCGTTCAAGTTTGTACGCTCGATACTCGACGGCACGCATCCGGCTCTGGATCAGCTGGGTGAGATTGCCGAGGGGCAGACGATTCGGATCGACCTGGTGGGCGAGAAAGGCGTCATCGCCTATGCCCAGCTCCAGCACTCGCGCACCAAGCCGCGCCGCGAGCAGCAGGCCGAGTCGCACCGGCTCTACGCCGACGTTCAGACCGTCGTCGACGGCGACGAGATCATGGAGCTACTGCCGGCCGAAGGCTTGAAAGTCACCCAACCATATAACCCGGATCGCGACGTCGCCTTGTACGAGATGCCGTCCGACGGCTCCCGGCTGCTCATGCGTCGCGGCTTCGCGGCGGTTCTCTTTCCGACCGACGTCCACGCCCCGCTCCAGGCTCCGGACGGCGTAAGCCGGGGTAGCCGGCGAGTGGTGGTGAAGGTACGGGTCGGCTAGTCGCCGGCCTTCGTGGTCCAAACATCACCCCGGCGGCTGGAAGAATTCCAACGTGAAGCCATCTGGATCCCGTCCGTAGACGGCCAGCGCGCCTTTGTTGACGCCGGCGCTGATCAGCGCCGGCTCGCTCCGGAAGCTGACGCCCTTCGCGACTAGCTCACGATAGATCCCTGGCACGTCGTCGACGACGAAGCAGAGGTGACCGTTGCCGGGGCGGTTGGTGTCGCGCGGGGTTGGCTCAGCCGGGTGGCTGACGTATTCCAGCAACTCTAGAATGTGGTCGTCATCCCCGGGGACTTTGAAGAAAGCCATATTCAGCCGAACGCCCGGGAACCCGGTCACCGTGGCCAGGTATTCGGCGGTCCCAACCTGCTGAGCAATCAGCTCCAGCCCCAGGGTATCGCGATAGAACGCGATCGAGCGCTCGATGTCGGACACGGTAAAGCCGGTGTGATGCGCCTTGCGAATCTGCATTTTCTGATCCTCTGCTGGGTTCGTCTCCGCGGGCGCTCCTTGGCGCCGGCAGGTCCATTTTACCGTACCTGGCCCGGTTTGTCGTAACCCCCCGTTTACCCGTCGCAACTTTCCTGGCTACTCCTGGCGTGTATCAATGACATGTTTACTTTGATATTGCGCTGGAGGAGTTAAGTTGTCAGCCCTATTCGACAATCACAATCTACTTCACCGTGGCCTGTCGCGTCGGAAGCTGCTGATTGGCGGCACTGTAGGCGCACTTGCCGTCGTCGTCGCGGCGTGTGGTGGCACCACCGGCACGGCGACGCCTCAACCCAGCGTTCCCAGCGCTCCGGCGTCGGCGGTGCCGGCGACCGGCGCGACGGCGGCTCCGAGTGCCGCGGCAGCCCCGGCCGGTCCATCGATCAAGGGGCAATCGCTCGCCTTTCTTGGCGGCTCGTACTTCATCCCAGATGCGCAGACGCTCTTTGTCAATCAGATCAAAAAATGGGGATCAGACAATGGCGTGACCGTTTCGGCCGACTTTATGAACTGGACGGACATTCAGGCCAAGATCGCCGCGGCGGTGCAATCAGGCGCGGGCGCCGACATGTTCGAGATGTGGCCGGGCTGGACGTACCTCTAGACCGAT
>DATLQY010000023.1:0-4287 GCA_035534975.1 Pirellulales bacterium | reverse complement strand
GGTGAAATCAGCCCCGATGTGCGCACCGAGCTCTCACGGATCAAGGAAACCGTGCCCGGCGCGACCCCCCTCACGCCGCGCGTGGCCGAGGTGCTGTACCTCATTCGCGAGGTCCCCTATATCCCACGCACCAGAGACAACATCGCCCGGTTGCTGGTCGAGACGGTCGATGACGACCTGACTTCGGTGCTCTCACGCGTCGAACCGGAGCTCGCACGCCTCGGCTCCGCGGGCCTTGTCGCCAAGATCGGCGAAGAATATGAGTTCCTCACCGGAGAGCGCCGCACCTTCGAGGAGGAAGTCACCACGATCGAGCAGCAGACCATGCAGCAGGACCGCGAACGCGGCCTGAAGGACCACTTCGTTCAGCAACCGGGCAAGAACCACTGGCGCCGCTGGCTCGATTCCGACGTCGTCACCTATCGCGAGCAGGAGTTCTACTTCAAGCCGGTCATCGACGACTCGGCGCTTTCCGGCTGCAAAGGCGACGTGACGCTCAAGCTGCACACGCCCCTGTTCTTTGGGCGCGTCACGCTGGAGGATCTTGAGAACCAAAGCCTGCGGTCGGACGAACAGAACACGCTGTTCTTTCTTTGCGGCCGAGTCAACGCCTTCGACCAGGACCTGACGCGGTACCTGGCGATGAAAGAGGTCATCGGCAACTGGAAGGGCGACCCGCACAAATCGGAAGACGCGCGCAAGCTGGCCCAGGACCGCGAAACCGACGATTTGCCCAAGCTGGAACGCAAGGTGATCGACGGCCTCAAAGAGGGCATCCGCACCGGCTATCTCGTGTTTCGTGGTTCGAACCGCCAGGTGGGACCGAAGGCGGGCCAGACGTCGGCCAGCGCCATGCGCGCCGATATGGCGGCCTATTGGCCGGCACTCTATCCCAAGTTCGATAAAGTACCTGTCCGCATCACGAACGACCAGAAAGCCATCGTCGACGTGCTCGCCGGCGAAACCGACACGACCAAGGACGTGGCCGCGCTCAAGCTCTACGATCGGGCGGGCAAGATCGACCTCCACTGTCCGCTGGTCGATTCCATCCGCATCTACCTGGCGACCGAGCAAACGAGGCGGCAAAAGAAAGTCTGCGGCCAGGACCTCTTGGAAGCGCTGTGCGGCATCGGCTACGGCTGGGACCCGAACGCCGTCCGTGTGGGCGTGGCCGCGTTGGTGCGGGCCGGCGCGGTGAAGGTCGTCGTGGGGCAAAAAGAGTATTCCAACCCCGCGGACCGCGACCTGATCGACGCCCTGCGCGTGGGCCGCAAGTTCGACAAGGCCGAGCTGATCCTGGAAGAGAGCGACGTCGATCCCAACGTCCTCACCGAAACGCGCAAGTTCGTCATGAAGCTGGCCAAAAAGCGCGGTATCGACGAGACACCCGCCGCCATCAGCGAGGCCGCCGAAGCCCTGGCCACGGCGATTCTGGCGCAGGCCGACGACGTGGCCCTCTGGGCCAGCGGCTCCGACATGCCGCTTTCCGGCGAATTCACCGACGGCGCCGACGCCTGGCGGCAGGTCCACAATCTGACCAATCCGGTGCATCGCGTCAACGAAATCCACGCGTCGCAGACCACGTTGCAGCGCGGCTTCGAGGCCATCGAGCAATACGCGGCCTTTCAGAAGCAGAACGGCGTGCCGTTCAAGGAGCTCAGCGAGCTGGTCAAGCGGCTGGAAGCGGTCGAGCACCGCGTCACCGCGCAGCCCGCCGTCGGAAACACCGCGCAGCCCGCCGCTGGCAATAGAGGGCCCTGCGCCATCGCGTCGCTGTTGGCCGACCATGCCGCCGCCGTTGCCGCCGCTTCGTTCGCCGAGAAGCACGTTTGGAATTCACTCCAGAGCCACAAGGCGCAGGCGCTCCTGGAGCTGACACCGCTGTTGGACAATTGGCGTGCCGAGGCGCGCACGACGATCACTCAGGCGCTCGAACGACTGCCGAGCGACCTGTCGGAGCGAAACCTTGACGGGGGCTTGGAAACGGAGCTTGCCCAGCCGCTCGTCGCATTCCGCGAGGGGCTCGACGGGGCCACCCTTCCCTCGCAGGTTGCGGCGCTGGACGACCATGCCCGCCGGCTCGTTCGGGAGCTTGGCCAGCGGATTGCCCGCGAAGCTGCGCGGAAGCGGCCGGTCGAAGTGCATGGTGCGGGCGATGGCGATGGTGTGCCGGAGGCTGAACGCCCTGTTCGCTATCTTCAGGCTGGCGACGTGGCCAGCATCACGCGGGTTACGAATGCTGTAGAATGGGATGAGTTGAGCCACAAGCTCGACCAGCGCGTGCGGCAGTTGTTGGGTGAGGGGTTCGAGGTGGAGTTGGGATGATGGACGTTGATGAAAATACTTGCTGTAGCACGGAATTCATTCCGTGCGAGTTAGCGCGCGGCGCCGCGGCGCCGCGGTATCCGCGTCCGCCGTCCTTCAGCCCCGAAGGGGCACGATTCCACAGCCCAGGGCGCAGCCGGCGCAGCCCTGGGAACGATCACGACATAATCCTCGTCAGCCCTGAAAGGGCGGCACCAGGCGCACCCTGTGGTGTTGCACCGGGCTGGACGACCGCATCGCATTCGTGTTCTTGCAAAATCTCGCTGATTATGGAGCGGACACGTTTCGATTGACCGGGGAAGAATTCGACCGGGAGACCCCCCTTGTCTGAGGTGATTTGCAATACGTCCCGTCCCGAACTAAGCCCGACGAGGTGGACCAATGGCCCAGCACATCCAACAACTGACGATCCGTGCTTTCCGGCAACTGCAGGATCTGGAATTGCGGCAATTAGGCGACGTCAACCTGCTCGTCGGCGAGAACAACTGCGGTAAAACAACTGTGCTCGAAGCGATCTCAGCACACTGTCAGCCCCTCGACCCGCTCGGATGGATTGAGGTCGCGAGGCGCCGGGAGATCAAGTCGGCGCGCGAGCCCATGCTTGACGCCGTCCGCTGGCTATTTCCGCAATTCAGCGCGGAGCACGAGGCCGCGTACTACCGTGGAGAAATCGTCGTTCAAGGTCAAGGGGCGTACCCCAATCTTGAGACGCGCGCCACGTTCCGCGGAGTCGTGGGGATCTCCGACGATGAGCCGGTGGGAGCACAAGACGAAGAAGACGATGACGACACGGATGAAGAGTCGACGTCATACGAGGGCTCGCCGCCGCAGGAACGAGGCGCCGAAGTCGAAATCTCGGCGCGCGTTCCGATTTCGCGGAAGACTGAGTTCGAAGCCGATTCAGACGGCATTTGTCGCGAACAGTTCAATCTCTGGGAAACCAAACGATTTGTCAGCCGCAGCGCCCCTTCTAAGCTCTGTCTGCCCGTCGCGACCGTCTCGTCGGTCTCGCACCGCGTCGAACAATTGCAAGTCGCGCAACTCACCGAAGCGACGTTAAACCACGCCGATTGGAACGTCGTGCAAGCTCTCCAGCGCATCGACCCGGATGTGGAAAGGTTGGAAATCCTCTCACGCCGCGGTATCCGACCGAGCCTGTTCGTGCATCATCGGCGAACAGGCTTTACCCCGCTCAGTTCGTTGGGAGACGGTGTGCGGCGCGTGCTGACGATCGCCCTGAATTTGCTTTCTGCCCAGAACGGCGTCCTTCAGATCGACGAAATCGAAACCCACATCCACAAGGGCGCTCTGACGGCGGTATTCGAGTGGATCGTCAGAGGGTGTGCGCAGTTCAAGGTGCAATTAGTGGCCACAACGCACAGCCTTGAGGCGATCGACGCATTGATTGGTGCGGAGGCGATCGAGGTCGACAACGTCGTCAGCTTTCACTTGGAACAGGCCGACGGAACAACCAAAGTGCGGCGTTTCTCGGGAGATCTCCTCCACCGCTTGCGCTACGAGAGCGGCTTGGACGTGAGGTAACGCATGCCGAAATACGGCTTTCTCGTCGTTGAGGGACCCCACGATGTGGAATTCACATATCGTTTGCTGAGTCCATTCGGCTTCCAACGCATCCAATTCGAAGCGGACCTGGATAACTTCCTGAAACCGCTCATCCCGAGAAGTTACCCTCCAGACGGTGATTTGCAGAAACGCATGAATACTCCCTTGTTTCTGCGCAATTTGACGCACATCGTGGCCGTCCGGAGCGCGATCGGCGATTCTCGGCTAGTCGACACCGTCGAAGAGAACATGAGCAAATGCGATGCTGCCGCATTCGCAGGGATTGGTCTTCTCTTGGATTCCGACAAACTCGTTCCCGCGGCGGAACGCTATGCGACGGTCAAGGCGGGGCTTGCAGCCAAAGGATTCGCCTTGCCCGATCAGCCTGGGGCGATCGCC
>DATLQY010000022.1:0-4262 GCA_035534975.1 Pirellulales bacterium | reverse complement strand
GGCGGCCAGCCAACTCGGGGCCGTTTGAGGGGAACGCGAAGTAGGCCAACGGCGTCTTAGCCACGCAAACTGGCGCTCCTGCCGGGCAAGCCGGCGAGGGGGCGGGCATCCGCCAACGGAAATCGCAAAGCTTGGCGCGCTACGCCGACCACCGGGTAACGGCGTTGCATCAAGCCAAATGTCTCATTTTCGGCCGCGAGAAGTATAAAATTGCCTTCCAACAGCCTTGCCGGCCGACGCGGATTGTTCACAATGCGTGGACGGAGCGCCACAGAGGGTGTTCCCTACAGAATCGGGCGCGGGAGCCGAACATAGTCTTGAATCCGGTCGTTGATTCTTTTCCTCGATGCGCATCGTCCTTTGCTACCCCGTCGAACCGAGACACCTCGAACAAATCGCCGCCGCGGCGCCGCGCGCCGAACTGGTCGACGCGGGGCAAGAGCGGATCGCGGCGGAGATCCTGGAGGCCGACATTTTCTGCGGGCACGCCAAGGTCCATCCGGTGCCGTGGGACGAAGTGGCGCGGCGCGGGCGACTGCGGTGGATTCAGTCGTCGGCGGCCGGCATGGACCATTGCCTCGTGCCGTCGGTCGTGGCCAGCCCGATCGTCGTCACCAGCGCGTCGGGCGTTCTGGCCGACCAGGTGGCCGAGCACGCTCTGGCGTTGATCACCGGTCTGCTGCGGAGCATGCCTGTCTTCTTTCGCGCGCAACAGAGAAAGGAATTCGTTCGCCGGCCGACTCGCGACCTGCATCGCGCGACGATCGGCATCGTGGGCTTCGGCGGCAACGGCCGCCGGCTGGCCGAGGTGCTGCGGGTGTTCAAGGGCCGGATTCTCGCCACCGACATGTTCCCCCGCGACAAGCCCGACTACGTCGAGGCCCTCTGGCCCGCCGAGCGGCTCGACGACCTCTTGGCCCAGTCGGAGATCGTGATCCTCGCCGCCCCGTTGAACGAATCCACGCGCGGTATGATCGACGCGCCGGCGATAGCCACCATGAAACGCGGCGCGATCCTGATCAACGTGGCCCGTGGGCCGCTGGTCGTCGAAACAGCGTTGGTCAAGGCCCTCGCCAGCGGCCATTTGGCCGGCGCGGGGCTCGACGTGACCGAGCAGGAGCCGCTGGGCGCGGAAAGTCCGCTCTGGGACCTGCCTCGGGTCATCATCACGCCGCACGTCGGCGGCCAGAGCGCGCGGCGGATTGACGACATGACCGATTTTTTTTGCGAGAACCTCAGGCGTTGGCTCGCCGGACGGCCGCTGTTGAACCTGGTGGACAAACGCCTAGGCTTTCCCGTCCCACCACGCTGATCGGCCTGGACTTCGGAGGGTCTCAGAGCGTAAGATACCGCTGCCGCTCAAGGCGAGCGGTGGAAAAACGGTATCCCCTAGCGGAACTCGTGAGAGCTCCGACATTCCCGCGTCCACGTTTGGAATTCGTACGAATTCCGATACGTCCAGCCAAAGTTGGTTTGTTTCGTTCCGCTCGCCCTAGCGCGGGCTTATTGGGACGTTCGCACGCGCGACGAAGAGTGCGCAACCCCGGCGGAGGGCATTTGATGATTTCCACGACTTACCTCGAAGGCTCGTTGACTTTGTCTCGCAACGGCCACCCGGTGCCGCGTTGCCCGGAGGAACTGCTCAACCGCTACGACCGCTTGTTGGCCGATCGGCGACTGAACTGGACGGAACACCTTCACCTGAAGAAGTTGCTGGGCTCGGGAGGCCAGGGTGTGGTCTACCTCAGCGAGCGGCGCGGCGCCGACGGTTTCACGCTTCCCGTCGCGATCAAGATCTTTTCGCCCAAGAGCTACGACGACACGCGCGGGTACGAGGAAGCCATGGGCCGCATTGCGCGGATGGCCGCCCGGGTGGCCCAGATCCAGCAGGACAACCTGCTCGACGTCCACAATTTCGTCGACCGCAACCGCATCCGCATCATGGAGATGGAGTGGGTCGACGGTTACGACTTGCACCACCTGCTGACGCCGTCGTTTTTGGAATACGCCAGGGGCCGCGTCAGCAACAAGCGTTGGATCCACATCAACAACGTGATCATCACCGCCGGGCCGAAGCAGCCGCGTTTCAAGCCGGGGATCGCCATCGCCGTCTTGCGCGAGTGCCTGGGCGCCTTGGCGGCGCTGCACCGCGAAGGAATTGTCCACGGCGATATCAAACCGTCGAACATCATGCTCAAGCGGACGGGCAATTCGAAGATCATCGACATCGGCTCGGCGTTTGACGTCGAGGACGTGCCTCTACGGCGGAGTTGCACCCCGAGCTACGCCGCGCCCGAGGTCTTGGACGGCGCCGGCGCGTCGCCCCGCAGCGACCTGTGCAGCCTGGGTTACGTGTTGATCGAGATGCTCGCCGGGCAACCCCCGTTTACGGGCAACCTGAATTACCGCGAGTTGCTCGAGGCCAAGCGCTCGCTCGTCGGCCGGCTGCCCGATTGGCTGCCTCGGGAAGTGGTCTGCAACGAGCTGCTGATGAACCTGATCAGGAGCCTGATCGCGCCCGATCCGATGTGCCGTTTCTCCGACGCCGAAACCGCCGACCTGGGCAAAGAGCGGGGCGCAGCCAGCTTCCATCGCCAGCTCGTCATGAGCAACCTGGCCAGCGATTACGAAAACGAAATCCGGCTCTGGCTCGAAGAGCTCGAGTGAGTGGCACATCCGGAGTTTCCGCGAGTCGTTCTCGCTACAAAATGCCTCGTTCCTGGCCGCGTGAAGTAATATGATGGAGATTGAGGAGGGTCCCCCACATGGCCACGGTGCCAAGGTCGTCCAACGAAATCCACCAAAGCGGCCGCAAGCCGCCGCCCCCTGGGCCACTTACGGAAGAGGAGTTTCTCGACTGGTGCGATGAAGACACGAAAGCTGAATGGGTTGACGGAAAAGTGGTCCTGATGTCGCCCGCGAATGTCCAACATGCACTGTTGAGCGGCTTTTTCTACCGCGTGCTCTCCGACTTCGTCGATCACCACCGCTTGGGTACGGCATTCAACTCGGATTTGATGATCCGATTGAAGGACGGCCGTTTGCGGATTCCGGATTTGTCGTTCCTGACGAACCAGGGCATGGCAATGCTGAGCGAGAAGCTTTGCGACGGGGCGCCGGAATTGTTGGCCGAGATCGTCTCGCCCGACAGCAAGCACCGTGACTGGCACGACAAATACGCCGAATACGAGGCGGAGGGAGTGGCCGAATACTGGATCGTCGATCCGCTCGAAGATCGGCTTGCCGCCTTTACGCTGCGGGATGGCAAGCGGTACTCGCCGATCGCCGAGAAGGATGGAAAAATCGCCTCGATCGTCGTGCGCGGGTTCTACCTCCGCCCCGCGTGGCTCTTTGGCGATGAAATTGCCAAGGTGGCCGACGTCTTGAAGGAGCTGACGGTTGGTCATACTGGCGGTTGAAGGTTACGCCCGCGGCAAAAACTCCTGCGTCTCCACGACCCCCAGAGGAAGCAGCCATCGACGGTCCATTGGAAACCGCGCCGACTGCGCCCGGCCGGGCGTGTCATTGCCGCGCCAGACTCCTTCGTTCCCCCGGCGCTAACGGTGCCCCGCTGGTGGTGGTGCGATTGTCGATGGAGCACCAGGAGTTTTTGCCGCGGGCGGTCGCGAGGTTTCACGTCCGCCGCCGGAGAGGACGTCTCAAGGGCGAGCGGCAAACGACGGCGGCGCGCGGCTGCGCCAAGAAACGTCCGGCAACTTCCCGCCCGCGATGAGTTGGGCGGCGACATGACGGCGCGGGCCCGCCAACCAACACTTGCGTTACCCTGAAATGGCCGGCGCGCCACGTACCGTCGCGCCCTTCCGCGATCACCATCGTCGGGCAATGGTGGGCCGGCGCCCGCTCCGCGGTCTTGTCCCACCCTACTTTCCCACGTGCCAGGTGAATAGGTGAATGCCTCATTCCTGGGCGCGTGAAGTATGGCCCTTCGCCCTTGACTCCAACTCCGTCAACAACTCCTGGTAGGCCGGTTCGTTTTCCAACGACGCCAGATCGGGGTCGGTCTTGATCGCCATGAAGTCCTCGAAATCGTCGCCGGCCACGGAGCGCAGGGCGTCGATCGCACGTTCGACATAGCCCCGCCGCTCTTGCGCTTCCGTCGCTTTTGCGGCGCAGGCGGCATAGCAACAGGCGGTTTGCAACAACATCGCCCGGCCGTGGGGCGCGCGGCGCGAGATGTCTTCGGCTTTTTTTACGGCGTCGGCCGACTGGCCGCAGTGGGCCAGCGTCAAGGCGTAGGCGGC
>DATLQY010000021.1:0-18967 GCA_035534975.1 Pirellulales bacterium | reverse complement strand
AACGGGGGGAACGGGCTCGGGGTGACCGCTCACCCCCTTTCCGGCAACGTCGCCCTGGTGGACCGTCTCCTCGCAGGCTTTGGCCATCGTGTGCCCGCAGCATTGGGGCGGCTTCGCCTCGAATTCGGCATGCACGACGCGGCCACACGACGAGCAGTGGTAAATGTTGGCGTTGTGAGTTTTCATAGTTCAACCTCTCAATTCCCCGTGGACCGGCTGCGCAGTCGTCACAGCTAACGGCGACGGGTCAAGAACACGCCCAAGGCAGCACCGATCCCGGCGGCAATGAGCAACGATTTGACTGGTTGTGAGCGAATCCGCTCGTCGAGCGTGCGTCTGACCTCGCAAGCCTTTTCACGCCCTTGGTCCAAGTAGCCGGCGGCTTTCTCACGCACGGCGTCGAACCCTGCTTCGGCTTGCCGCACGGCGGCGGCCCCGACGTTTTTCAAGCATTCGGCCGCCTCGTGCGCCTCGTTTCCAAGCTGGTCGACGGCGGATCCCAACTCCTTCGTGTTGGTGTGAATCGTTTTCGTCATGGCAATGATCCCTTCGTGTAGATTGGAGCAGTTTGGATCCGAGCCCCCAATGAGCTCCTTCAACGGATTTAAGTGCATTTCCCGTGCCATCGCGGCACGCATAGGTGGCGCAGGCGTTTCGCCTGCGCCACGAAGCCGAGATCATTTATGCCCGTGTCTGGCGGGAAAGTTTGGACGACTCGGTGGAGCGGAGTCGCGTTTTGTCCTCGACGACGAGCGTGCGAGATGGCGCACCGTAGCGCGCACTCTGCCCGAATCGGCACACTCACATGTGGGACCATGAAGCATCCGGGCCAACGCTTTCGCCGGCAGGTTCCACCAAAAAACACGCTGCTTTCCGCCGTCTCAATGCGTCTCTTTGCTGATTCTCGCCGCGGCCCACCACGCTGGCACACGAGTTGCAAAATGTGTCCGATGAGAGCGATGACTCGAACAGCGACCGGGCGCGGCTTGATTCGGTCGCGCATTTCCGCGAATCGAGTGATCGATGAGTTTTTGCAAGTACAACCTCTGGAAAAGGGAGACACCATCATGAGTGGCAAGACCGACGTAGTGAAAGGCCGCATCAAGGAAGCCGCCGGCGTGCTGACCGGCGACGACAAGCTTCGCGCCGAAGGAAAGACCGACCAGGCCGTCGGGACGGCCAAGCAGGCCGTCCAAAGAGCCGCCGACACGGTCAAAGAAGCGGTGAAGAAGGTGATCGGGTGAGGTGTTAAGGAGTCATGCCATGCAAGCTACCATCGAGCGGCCGAAAGCATCGATCGCATCCGCGAGAGCTCGCGCCGGAATGGGACCGCTCCCGCACGAAGCGGGCGTTGCGTTTCGTGTCTGGGCCCCCTGCGCCGAGGCGGTTTACGTGACGGGCTCGTTCAACGATTGGTCGTCCGACTCGCACCCCATGGCGAAGGAGGAGGGTGGCTACTGGTACGCCGACGTCGCCTCAGCCGCCATCGGGCACGAGTATCGCTATCGCATCGTCAACGGCGACAAGCAACTGCTGCGCATCGACCCCTATGCCCGCCAGGTCACCAGTTCGGTGGGGAACGCGGTGGTCCACGACCCGAACTTTGACTGGGCAGGCGACGATTTCCACCTCCCGGCGGTCAACGAATTGGTGATTTATGAGATGCACCTGGGAACCTTCCACGACAAAGAAGATGGAAAGTCGGACAAGTTCGAAGAAGCCGTCCAGAAACTCGACCATTTGCAGCGATTGGGCGTGAATGTCATCGAAGTGATGCCTTTGGCCCAATTCGCCGGCAACTTATCGTGGGGATACAACCCATCTTGCGTTTTTGCCGTGGAAACCAACTACGGCGGTCCGGCCGGATTCAAGCGGTTCGTCAAAGCGGTGCATCGAGCCGGCCTGGGTGTGATCCTGGACGTGGTCTACAACCACTTCGGCCCCAGTGACCTCGATCTGTGGCAGTTCGACGGTTGGAGCCAGAACGGGATGGGCGGCATCTACTTCTACAACGACTGGCGCGCCGAGACCCCCTGGGGCTTGACCCGCCCCGACTACGGCCGCAAGGAGGTGCGCCAATTCATCCGCGACAACGCCCTGATGTGGCTGGAGGAGTACCACGTCGACGGGCTGCGGTTTGATGCGACACCCTACATTTACAGCGTGCGGGCGAACGGCGACCCGGGTGGCGACTTGCCCGACGGCTGGAGCATCGCCCAGTGGATCAATCGCGAAGTGCGACAGCGGTATCCGGGACGGATCACGATCGCCGAGGATCTGCACGACAACGACGGGGTCACGAAGCCGGTGGACCAGGGCGGAGCGGGTTTCACGGCTCAATGGGCCGCTCGCTTCGTGCATCCCGTGCGGGCCGCCGTCATCACTCCCAACGACGAGCAACGATCGCTCGACAGCGTTCGCATGGCGCTCGAGGGCCGCTTCAACGGCGACCCGTTCCAACGCGTCATTTACAGCGAGTCGCACGACGAAGTTGCGAACGGGAGAGCGCGCGTCGCTTCGGAAATCGACCCGCACGATCCCGACAGTTGGTTCGCACAGAAGCGCACGACCTTGGCGGCGGCCCTGGTGCTCACGGCGCCGGGCATCCCGATGCTGTTTCAGGGACAGGAGTTCCTCGAAGACGACTGGTTCCAGGATTCGGTCCCGCTCGACTGGCACAAGTCGGAGGAGTTCAGCGGCCTGGTGCGGATGTATCGCGACCTGATTCAGCTTCGCCTCAACCGGTCGGGCTCGACGCGAGGTCTTTCGGGATCGGGGCTGAACACTTTCCACCAGAACCAGGCCGATGACGTGATGGCCTACCATCGTTGGCACCAAGGCGGCCCCGGCGATGACGTGGTGGTCATCGTGAATTTCTCGTACCTTGCCCACGAGAACTACACGCTTGGGTTTCCGGCGCCGGGAACGTGGCGATTACGCCTGAACAGCGACTGGAAGGGCTATAGCCGCGGCTTTGGAAACCAGGCTTGCTGGGACGTGGTCGCCGCGGCCCAACCAGGCGCCGCGCCGCGCGATGGCTTCCCCGCCGCGGGAACGATCAATATCGGACCCTACAGCGTTCTGGTTTTCTCCCAAGATCAACCACGCGCGTAGCGAAGAACGCCCCCGCTGCCCGATGCCGTCGAGGTGATTCAAAGCCCTCGGAGGACTTGTCGAACGCCATCGACGAGGCTTTTGACGAGTACCTCCTTCTCTTCATCGTCCACAACCAAACCGGCTCTGCCTGGCTTCCTGGATCTGCGGTTCGAGATCCTTCGCGACGGCCGTCCAGCCCAAGAGATCGCATTCTTCGATGATTCGATTGAGCAAGCTGAGCGGTTCTTCGTTTTCCGTGCCTGGCCAGGCCTCTTGCTGTTTGCCGGAAGCCAATGCCTCCCCTTGCCGGCAGCCGTAATCCCTAATTTGCGAGGCGCGACTTTTTTTTGCCATCGGAAATCTCCTGATTCTCGTCACGCGGCGTGAGACAATCGCGTACATCATAGGTTAGGCTTTCTAGCCTGACAGAACAACGAGTTGCGCAGTCAGGCTCGAAAGCCCAACCGGCGTCCTGCGTCCCTGTGTGCAGTATCGTCAAGCAGCCGCCTGCGTCTCGTTCCCGTGGAATTTCGCTTCACGCAACAACTCGTGGGCCAACGCGGGGGATGCCCCGTTTCGTGCCAAATCACCGTGGAACATAATTGTGAGGACCGAAGTAGTGGGGGCCGGAAGGCAGTCCATAGCGGACTTCGATCAGGTTGTGTGGCCGACGCGCGCCTGCTGCAATCGCCTGATCCATCGCCGTCTGCCACATCAGCCAGGTGTCGACCGTCCCTTGCAGGATCGCCACACCGTCCACGACTCTTGCTGTCACCTGGTTGTTCGGGTCGACGAAGGCATACGCGAGCTTGTCGTTGAGGTCTGCCTGAATGGCCGCGTCGCTCTTCGGCACCCAGTTCTCGCGCACGGCGAGATAGTCGTTGACGTGAACGACCCCCTTTTGACAACTTGCCGTCCAAACCGCGTGCTCCTTTTCGAACTCGGTATCGACGTATCCGTATAGGCTGGCGTGAGCGTTTTCGCACTCCACGACGATGTTGTGTTTCTCGACGTACGGATCGCGAGCAAGTGCCTGCCGAGTGAAGTCGGCAATCTGTTCATCGGTCGGCGCTTGGTCCGGCCAGCGCGTTCGCAGATTGTTCTTGACGCGCCGCACGCCAATGGTTTGACGTGCATCGCGCTCGGCAGCCCCTTTCGCCGTCAAGTGGCTGACATCGCCGGCCAGCGTGACGACGCCGTGATCCACCTGAATTTCCAGATCAAAGCTCAGCACCCGTGGATCGTGTTTGAACGCGCGTTGCACGGCGGCGTGGATCTCGTCGTCCGTCGCGTTCTCGTAGCGCTCGCTACGCAGCAACGGGTTGGTGTGCCGCCAGTTTACGTCGACGCCACGAACATCCACATCCTTCGCGCCCGCGCGCCACGCCAGATCCTCGGCGTACGACTTCTGAAAGCTACTGGCCACGGTGCCGTTGAGCACCACGGCGGCGTCCTTGACGTCTAACTCCAGATGCACATCATCGAGCAACGCGGCGAAGCGGTACAGCTCACGAATCTCATTTCGCAACTCATCGTCGGTCGGTGTCGTCTTCGAATCGACAAGCAGATCATCCTTGAGTACGGCGACGCCCTTGGTTCCCATCGCCACTTCACCCGCCAACATTTTCAGGCCGTAGGATGGTACGCCCCCGGACAGCGTGACCGTGCCATCGGCCGCGGCGACATCGACCTTCAACGTATGGGTGCCTGGATCGGCTTGGAGCGCCGCCAACACATCCGTCTTGAGTTCCGCGTTATCACGGCGGTCAACGACAATCTCGATTTCATCGATCACGGATTCGACACCGCGGATTCGTTCCGCCAGACTCACGGCAATTTGTTCGGCCAGGATGTTGTTCAACCGACCCGACAACGTAACAACGCCATCGTCAACGTCAACGTCGATCAAATGTCCGTCTACGGCGACTGACCGCAGCAATTCATCTTCCACGGCCAATTGGATGACTCGATCGGATAGTTCAGGCAAGTGGAGCAACGATTCGCGGCGCGGCTGGGGCGGGGTTTCGCTTAGCGGTTGGTCTTGCTGCAGAGCCGCTGCCGGCGGGCTATCGGTCGCCTGCTGAGAGAATACAGGTGATGAAGTGAAATACGCCAATCCAACCGCCGCAATCGCAGTTCGGAGGAATGGCCCGTGGACCTGAGTTGGGATCCATCGATGCGGTCGATGTGTGCTTATTGAGGTGCTGGTCATGGCGAGTTCCTTCTGTTTGTTCTGAGCGGACTCCTGCAAAGTCGTGACATTCCGTTGAACCGGAATGCTACATCGCGAGCGGTTTCGCTCACTTCGAAGGTTATTCATGGCATTTCGACGAATTAGTGCAAAGAACGTGCCAGAGTTGCCAGCACCACTGTACGTTCTCTCGCAAGACCCAATCTATCCGTTCTCCAGCATCCAATGCGTAGCATAGTGGGCAAGCTCGGTGCCATCGCTCAGGTCGAGTTTCTGACGGATCCGGCCACGGTAGGTCTCAACGGTCTTGACGCTCAGGTGGAGCCGTTTGGCGATCTCCGCGGTCTTCACCGCCTGGCCGATCAAGCGGAAGACCTCCAGCTCACGATCGGCCAGCGCTTCGACCGGCGAGCGAGTGACTTCTTTTCCTCGGCCCCCGCCGACGGCGCGATGCAACACCTTCCCGGCCATCGAGTCACTCAAGTACACGTTTCCCGTCAGCACGCGCCGGATCGCTTCGACGATCGTGTCCGTGGCCTGGTCCTTGTTGACGTAACCCAGCGCCCCGGCCCGTAGCGCACGTTCAGCATAGAGCGACTCGCTGTGCATCGACCAGACCAGCATGCGGACGCCGTCGTCTTGGTCTTTGATCCGCTTGATCAAGTCGATCCCGCTGCCGGATTTGAGCCCGATATCGACGACGGCCACATCGGGCCGGGTGTGGGCCAACAGGCGCAGAGCCTCGCTCATCTCAGCGGCCTCGCCGCAGACCTCCAGGTCGGGCTGCCGGCCGATCCGCAAAGCCAGCGCCTCGCGCACGGCGGGGTGGTCATCGACGATCAGCACCCGGGCTCGTTTCATGGTCTGGTTCCGCTTCATGGTTTTTCCTTGACAAAACGCAAGTTACCAGCGTGCCGGTGGGTTCGGCCGGCTGAATGGTCAGCGTGGCGCCGATGATCGAGGCACGGTTCCGCATGATGCGCAGCCCCAGGCCGCCGTGGTCCTCGTCCGGCTTGGCAATCATGCCGATGCCGTCGTCTTGCACGCTCAGTAAAAGACAGTCGTTCGATTCCAGGAAAACGCGGATGTTCACGGGCCGGGCATGTTTGACCGCGTTGTGGACCGCTTCCTGGGCGATGAGATAGAGGTGGGTCGCGGTCAGGTTGTCGGCGACGGTAACCTGCTGGGGGCAGTCGAACTTGCACTTCGCCTTCCCCTCCTGCTGGACACGGTCGGCGAGATCGGACAGCGCCGCCATGAGTCCCTCGTTTTCAACGGCGACGGGAAGCAGTCCCCGTAGGACGGTCCGAAGTTCTTGCTGGCTGCGCTGCAATCCTTGCACGATCCGTTCGACCAGCCTGGACCCGCTCGTTGGATCCATCCGCCAGATCTCGTCCAGGTCGCCGGCCAGCATGCTGAGGGCGGCCAATTCCTGGCCCACGCTGTCGTGCAAGTCCTGGCCGATGCGCCGTTGCTCTAGCGACGCGACTTCCACCACCTCGCGTTCGAGTTCCTTTTGCTTGGTAACGTCGCGCTCTGTCTTCGCAATGGCCACTGTCCGGCCCAACTCGTCCTTGAGCGTGGTGGCGGTGACCCAAACGTCGAGCGTTCGCCCCCCCTTGGTTCTCCGCTGGGACTCCCACGAAAGGGTGGGCTCTCCCCGGCGCAAGCGCTCCCAATAGGCGCGAACCACGGCGAGCAAATGCTCGGGAACCAACTGCCCGGCGTTCATCGTCAGCGCCTCGGTTTCGCTGTACCCGAACATCCGCTCGGCGCCGTGGTTCCAGGCGGTGATCTTCCCTTCCAAGGCTTGAACGGTGACGGCATCGTTCGAATCCAGCAGCACGGCGGCAAAACGCTGCGCTTGCTCGGCGGCTTGCTTGATTTGCGTCACATCGGCGAACGTGAGGACCACGCCTTCGATGCGATCGGCGTGCGTGCGGTAAACGGTGATTCGCCGGTGCCACCAGCACCCGTCCGGCGTTCGCACTTGCTTCTCGCGCGGCGTGAAGGTTCGGAGCACCTGCTCGATGTCCCGCTGCAGCGTATCGTCGTGGAACGTGGGTGTGATGTCGCTGAAGGGACGATTGAGGTCAGTCGAAATCAAGTTGAAAAGCCGTGTGGCGGGGGGCGTGTACCGCTTGATCCGGAACTGGTTGTCGAGAAAAATAATCGCGACCTCGGTGCAGTTGAGCAAGTTGGCCATGTCGTCGTCGGCCGACTCCAGTTCATGGACTTTTTCCTCGAGCTGGTTGTTGACGGTGGTCAACTCCTCATTGAGCGATTGTAGTTCCTCCTTGGAGGTCTCCAGCTCCTCGTTGGAGGACTGGAGCTCCTCGTTCATCGACATGACCTCTTCATTCGAGATCTTGAGCTCTTCGTTGGAGCTCTCCAGGTCCTCGATGGTGCTTTGCAAGTCTTCCTTGGTGGCCTTCAGTTCGTGTTCCAGTTGCTGAACGACCGATTCGTCGGCCACGGTTTCCGGAGGTCGCGGCGGCATCCCACCGGGATCGGAATCCTGGAAAGTGACGAGCAGCACGGTGTCCGCGCCCTGCGGTCCCGGAACCGGGCGAATCGTCACGATCACGGGATGGAAATCGCCGTTACGCTTCACCTGGGCGGCGAGAGTGACCGGACCGTTCTGGCGCACGGCTTTGTGGATTGCCGGGCGGAGCCTGGTGCGCAGCCCTTCGCGGGCCATCAACATCAAGTCCTGGGTCGGATCACCAGCCGGGACCGCCAGGTAGCGATCGGTGGGACCGAAGAAATAGAGGATCTCGTAGTTACGGTTAACGAGCACCGCAGGCGGCGCGAATTGCTCCAGGAGCAAGCGGTGCGTCATCCCTGCGAAGCTGACAGGAGAGGTCGTGGTTGGCGGGGTCAAGCGCCGCGCTCGATCGAGTGGGCCCGCCGTGGCCGTGATCGGAAGCTCGACGTGTTCATGCCGCGACAGGCCAATGCGCCTGAAGATCCGCCATTTCTTTGAGACCGGCTCGAACAATTCGATCTGCCGGCCAATCGTCTCCGACGGGCCAAGGAAGAGAAAGCCTCCCTCGTTGAGGGAGTAGTGCAAGAGCGCGAGGACCTTTTTCTGGACTTCCGGTTCCAGGTAGATCAACAGGTTTCGGCAGACGATGAGATCGAGCTTGGAGAAGGGCGCGTCGGTGATCAGGTTCTGGCGCGCGAAGATCACGATCTCGCGAAGTTGCTTGTTGACCTGGTACGACACGTCGTCCAAGCGCGTGAAGAAGTGCGCCAGCCGCTCGGCGGAAACATCGGCGGCGATACTCTCCAGGTAGGTGCCCTTGCGGGCCAGTTCCAGGGCGTCTTCATCGACATCCGCGGCGAAGATCTGTACCTGGCAACGCTTATGTGCCGCCGCCAGTTGCTCCAGCAGCACAATTCCCAACGAATAAGGTTCCTCACCGGTGGCGCAGCCCGCGCTCCAGACACGTAAGGTCGCATCGGACGCCTTGCCGCGGACAAGGGGACCAATCACCTCGGTTCCCAGGGCCTGGAACGCATCGGGGTCGCGGAAGAAGTTGGTCACGCTGATCAGCAGATCCCGGAAAAGCTGCTTGACTTCGTCGGGATGTTCGCGCAGAAAAGCCAGGTAGTCGGCGATCTGGTCGAAATGGCTCAGGCCCATGCGACGCTCGATGCGGCGGATGAGCATACTTTTGCGGTAGCAGCGGAAATCGAATCTCGTGCGGGCGCGCAAGAGCGCTAAAACCTGGTTTAGATCGTCGCTGCCTGCGGTCCCTTCCGCACCGGTTGTGGCCCCATGGACGTAATCGTGCTGGACGTACTTGATGAGAGCTGCGGGCATCTGCTCGACAGGCAGGATAAAGTCCGCCAGACCCGTGGCGACGGCACTTTGTGGCATCCGGGGATACTCGGCCGTGTTCGGGTCTTGGACCATGGCCATGCCGTCCGAGGCCTTGACCGCTTTGAGCCCCAGTGACCCGTGCGAACCGGTTCCGGAAAGGATGATGCAGACGGCTTTTTCCCGCTTGTCATTAGCCAACGAACGCAGAAAAAGATCGATCGAGGTGTGCGGGCCGCCCCGCTCAACCGGCCCGGTCAGACGAAGAAGCCCGCCTGAGATGGTCATGTACTTGTTGGGCGGAATGACGTAGACGCGATTGGCCAGGACGGCCATGCCGTCGGTCGCCTCGATGACCGGCATCTTCGTGTCGCGCGCAAGCAATTCGGCCATCAAGCTTTCGTGCGTGGGATCGAGGTGTGGGATGAGCACAAAGGCGATTCCGCTGTCGGCCGGCATGGAGGCGAAGAACCTTTTGAGAGCGTCGAGTCCGCCGGCCGAGGCGCCGATGCCCGCCACAGGTGGGCCCGGCCGGCGCGGCATGCCCTCCGCCGGGACGACATCGGCCGGTGTCGGCGGCGACTCCTCGGCTTGTCCAGGAGCGCCGAGCGATTGTTGGGCCGGTTTGGTCTCCTCGACGGCCTTCGCGATCTGTTTGGTCTTCTTCTTCGCAGCCATCGCCGCTTCTCCATCGTCCCGCGTTCTTGAACCGCCCATTCTACCAAGCGCCGCATTAAGCATAAGCAGGACATGGCCTGGCGCAGCGTGTAAGGGTTTCCCTTACAAATACTGTCCAACTCTCCCCGACTGGCAACTGATTCGCGAAAGGCTATCGTTATTGTCAAGCTGAGCAGCAATCGTCCTCAGTGAGATCGCGCAGGCGTTGGGCAGGCACTCCAACGAACGAGAGAACCGATGAGCTTCACCGCTGACTGCGTCCCGTTGCTGGAGCCCAGCGTAAACCAACGGTGGGTCCAACCCCAGGGGGATGAGTTCGCGCGGGACGATCGTGACCTGCAGCGCCGGATCGTCAATTATTTGGTGATGAGAAACGTGCCGGGAGCGAAGTTGATTCGCGCGGTGGCGGTGGGTGGCAATGTCGTGCTTGACGGTACCGTACCGTCGTTGTCGGCCAGGCACCGCTGCTTGCAATGTTGCCGGCACGTGGCAGGTGTGCTCAACGTCATCGACCGGTTGGATATCGTCGCCGAGAGCCGTCAACCATGAACGCCCAATCCGCGTCGGTCCTGGTCGTCGACGACGAAATGGATGCGTGCGCCAACCTGTCCGACATCCTCGGCGATCTGGGCTACCAGATTGACGTGGCTTACGACGGCCCCAGCGCGTTGGAACTGGTCAAACAAAATCGCTACGATGTGGCGCTTTTGGACCTGAAAATGCCCGGTATGGACGGCCTGGAGCTCTACCGTCGGATCAAGCAGTTGCGGGCTGGCACCGTGGCAATCATGGTCACAGCCTACGCCGGCAGCGACACGGCCCTAGAGGCGCTGGCCACGGGCGCCTGGAAAATCCTCTCCAAGCCGGTCGATTTGCGGCAGCTCATGAACCTGGTCGGCGAGGCCCTTGGGCAGCCGCTGGTGCTGGTTGTCGACGACGACCAGGACTTGTGCCATTCGCTCTGGGACCTGTTCCGCGAGCGAGGATACCGGGTGTGCATCGCGCGTGATGCCGCTCAAGCGCGGGAGCAATTACAACGGACGACGTTTCAGGTCGTGCTGATCGACATGAAGCTCCCCGAGAGCGACGGCTCGCAGGTTTTCCACATGGTTCGCGAGGCAAATCCTCTGGCGCGTACCGTATTGATCACCGGCATGCGCAGCGAGACCGAGCTGCTCGTCCAGCAAACGCTGGCCGAGGGGGCCGACGCGGCCTGCTATAAGCCATTCGACGTGCAAAAACTGCTGGAGACGTTGCACCAGTTTACTCACTAGAAGGCCTTATGCCAGTGCCCTCCGCCATGCAGGTGATGGTCGTCGAAGACGACGCGGACACGCGGGCCAACCTCCGTGACATTCTGGAATTGGACGAATGGCGCGTCGAGACGGCCGGCTCGGTTACCGAGGTATTCGCCCGCCGCGACTGGTCCGATATCTCCGTGGTGATCCTCGACCGCCGGCTGCCAGACGGCAGCGCCGAGGAAATCCTGCCGCGGCTCAAGGCGCTGGCCCCCGAGGCGGCCGTGATCATGGCCACCGGCTACGCCGACCTGGAAGGCGCCATTGCCGCACTGCGGCATGGCGCCTCGGACTACATCCTCAAGCCGATCAACGCCGACGCCTTGCGGGCCAGCCTGTCGCGGATCGTCGAGCGGCGGCGCATGCGGGACGCTCTGCGAAAAGAAAAGGAATTCGTCGAGAGCCTGGTGGCCCAGGCCCAAGCGATCGTGCTGGTGCTCGATCACCAGGGGCGCATCGTCAGCTTCAACCCTTATTTGGAGCAGATCTCCGGCTATCCGTTCGCCAACGTCGAAGGGTACGACTGGTTTACGCTCTTCCTGCCCCAACGCGACCGCGAGCGCGTCCGACGCGTGTTTGCCGACGCCTTGTCGGATGTCGAAACCAGCGACACCACGAGCCCGATCGTTACCCACAGTGGACGGCAACGGCTGATCAAGTGGTCGAACAAGGCGCTCAAAGACGCCTCGGGAAGCGTGCTGGGTGTGCTGGCCGTCGGTCACGACGTCACCGAGGTGGCCGAGGCCCAGCAGAAAGCGCTGCAAACGGAGCGGCTGGCCGCGATCGGGCAGATGATCACCGGCCTGACGCACGAGAGCCGCAACGCCCTGCAGCGCAGCAAGTCCTGCCTGGAAATGCTGGCCCTGGAAGTGCATGATCGCCCGCAAGCCCTCGACCTGCTCGCCCGTGTCGAAAAGGCCCAGGAGCAGTTGCAGCGGCTCTACGAGGAGGTCCGCAGCTACGCGGCGCCGATCAACCTCGATCGTGAACCGTGCGATCTGGGCCAGGTTTGGCGCGAGGTCTGGTCGCAGGTCGAGCCGGCGAGGCGCGGCAAGGATGTCGTGCTGCAACAGGAGACGAACGACATCGACATGAGCTGTGACGTCGACCAATACGCCGTTGGCCAGGTGTTCCGCAACATCCTGGAAAACGCGTTGGCTGTCGTGCCGAATCCCGGCAAGATCGTTGTTCACGCCTCGGCGATACAGCTCGATGGCCGTCCGGCCGTCGCGATCTCGTTCCACGACAACGGGCCGGGCTTGGGGCCGGAACAACGCGAGCGGATCTTCGAGCCCTTCTACACCACCAAGTCCAAGGGCACCGGACTGGGCATGGCCATTGCCCGCCGCGTCGTCGAATCGCACGGAGGGGCGATCGCGGTCGGCAATGGCTCTGGTGCCGGTGCGGAAATCGTGGTCACGCTGCCACGAACGATCTCGTGACCTGGTTGCTTCCAACGTCGAGGCACAATACCAATCACCACTGAGTGCGACCGACGAGCAGGAGCGTTGCGAACACGATGGTAGGCCAATCCTGACGAAGAGGGGTACCGGATGCCAGGAAGCGAGGACGCACGGGATGCTCAACCGCGCGCGGGGCCGGACAAGAAGTGCTCGCGAACTTTGGCCGCAATCTGGCGATCGGTCATTTTGTCGTCCGTTTCAAGCTCGGCGACAAACCCACGAAGTTTTTTGTTCTTGATCCGCTTCTTGAGCTCGCCCTTGGCTTCACCGGGGCCAAGAATCAAAATCGCTTCCGGCTCCCCCAGGCTGGCAATCACCGCGTCATAGAATTCATTGAGGTGACCGGTGGCCTTTCGTTCGAGCTTGTCCTCCGCCACGAAGTCATTGCGGGTATAGGAGCCCTTCACGCGCGGACCGCCGCCGGATCGCGCCGGTCGTGGCACATTCGACTTCAGCCGTTTTGTTTCTTCCCCTTGATCCGAAATCAGGATCACAACAGCCTTTTTATGATCAATCCAAACGCCCGCCTTATTCGCCATGGTTCTTGCCTTTCATTGGGCGGCGGCCGGAAAAACGGCCACCGGCCGGCGAGTGAACTCGCGGCATGGCCGCGAGTGGACCTTCATTGGTGAGTCATCAGACCCGAGTCAAACGGGCAGCAGAGGAAGGCGGCGTAAGAACAGCGACAACTGCACTTGCTCCGCCAGGCTTGCCCGTCTGCGGCGTTCACTTTCCGGCCATTGGCGGCGGATGGTAAGGGCGCGCCGACGAACCTCGTCGCTGCGCGGCCAGCCGGCACACGGACGGGAGGAGGGGCCAGGGACGCGATCACCGTTGACTGTGGAAACCCGTTTCATGATTGTTCTCCTTGTTGTTTGGGGGGCTCGGTTGTTTGAGGCGGGAGCGGAGCTGTCGCACACGCCTGGTTGGCGAAGCGGATTTCACCTTGAGCAAAAGGCGTGCCATAGTCAGGTCGCAATACGATGGGCGGATCAAATCGTCCTGGCGAATCACGGTATCCTGACCTTCCGCAAAGCGGACGCACGATCATTGCGTGCTGTGATGGTACAACGTGCGTGCGGTAACGCACGTTGTGTGCGGCCTGATGAGCTGCGTTCGTGGCGCTGGTCCCCAGGCGGGAACTGACGAAGTCGATATCGACCGGCGTCGAACCATTCATCAGGATTACAGGCTTGTTGGGGGTGAACGACGTTGTCATGCCGGTTTGTACCAACATTCCGTTCACCCATTCGGTAGGCAGCCCGGCGTCAGACCCCAGGCTCCGCGGACGAGGGAAACGCTCGATCGGGCGGGCGATGCTTGGCGCCAAAGCCAAGGCCGCGTAGCCCGCCTTCGTGCCGTAGTCCTCGGCACGGCCGCTGGGATGGCTCGCAAGAGACACCGCACCAGGTGCGATCGGTTCAAATTCGTTTGGACAAAAACTCGTAGCCGGAGAGAACGTCGAACAATTCCTCGTCGATCGAAGTCTGACGCACGCGCCGGAACGTCTGATTCAGGGTTTCCACGAGTTCGTCGATGTTTTTCTCGGCTCGCTGCATGGCGGCCAGGCGGCTCGCGTTTTCGCTGGCCAACGATTCGGCGCAGGCCTTGTAGAGCGAAACAAACAGGTACTCGCGGACGAGTGCCCGCAGCGTCGGCTCCTGGCAACCGATGAGCTCCGGCAGGTTCTTCGTCGGCCAGGGGAGATGGGCCAGCTTGAGCCCCCAGGGTTCATCCAGTGGCAACAGGTGTTGGCTGATGGGTTCATATGCCGCCCCCGACTTGGGGCGGTTGTGGAAGAGGTAAAGTTGAACGAGCTCGCCTTTGCCGTGGTGCGCTTCACTTTCCACGAGAATCTGACCGATGAGGGGCGTGATGGCGTTCACCGACGTCGGAACGGCGAAAAGTCCCACCGGTGGCAGACCGGCATCGGCCAGCCGCGCACGAACGCGCTCGCCCACGGCCCAGACCTTTTTTTCGCCGGGCAGCGCCCCCAAAGTCTTGGCGGCGAAATCGGCCAGCAGATCATTGAATTGCCCGACGAGCCCCTGATCGGAGCCGAAGACGATGGCAGTCACCGTCTTGGCAGCCTTGCCTGTCTGCCCGGCTTGCTCGGCGGCGCGCTCTTCCCGCTTTCTCAAGCAGACCGCCAGGCCCAACTCCAGGGCGCGATGATAGTCGTCCAGCGCCAGCACCGACTTCTCGTATTGTCCGATGCTCGCGGCCGCCAGGGCCTTCATCGAGCGGACCACCGATTCCAGATCGCCCGCTCCGCCGATCTTGCGGCGCAAACTCGCCAGGGTATCGCTCATGGCTTCTGCTTGGATTCGGGAGCGGGTTCCGGCCGAAAAGGCGATAGCGCTTTGCCGGCGACTTGCAGGATCGCCTGGTGGTCTGCGTCGCTCAACTTGTCGTTCGACGAAAAGCGCTGGCGAACCTCGGCCGCGACGTCCGCCGCCGCCTTTCTCAGAGCTTGCTCGGCATCCCGCACCTTGTCAATCGGCACGCCGTCGAGCAGGCCGCCGGTCAACGCCACAAGAATGATGATTTGTTCGGGAACGGATGCCGGCTCGAACTCCGGTTGTTTGAGAACGGCCCGGATTCGTTGGCCATGGTCGATGATCTTGCGGGTGTGGTCGTCGAGACGGGTGCCGAACTTGGCGAACGATTCGAGCTCCGTGAACTGCGCGTAGGCGAGCTTGAGATCGCCCGCAACCGCTCGGTAGGCCGCCCGTTGCGCCTTGCCGCCGACGCGTGAAACCGACTTGCCGACGTCGACGGCGGGAAGAATACCCAGCTCGAACAACGTCGGCGAGAGGTAGATCTGGCCGTCGGTGATGGAGATGAGATTCGTGGGAATGTACGCCGAGATGTTCTGCGCCTCGGTCTCGATGATCGGCAGGGCGGTGAGCGAACCGCCCTGAAAGTCGTCGCCAAGGTGCGTGGCGCGCTCCAGCAGCCGCGAATGGATGTAGAAGATATCGCCGGGAAAGGCTTCCCGACCCGGTGGGCGGCGCAACAGCAAGGAAAGCTCGCGATAGGCCCGCGCGTGGTGCGTGAGGTCGTCGTAGACGACGAGCACGTCGCGGCCCGCTTCCATGAAATGCTCCGCGATACTGGTCGCGGCGTAGGGGGCGATGTAGGCCAGGCCGGGCGGGTCATTGCCTTCGGTCACGACGACGACGGTGTATTCCATGGCGCCTTTTTCGCGCAAGTTGGCGACGACCTTGGCGACCGCCGACGCGCGCTGGCCGATGGCGCAATAGACGCACAACACGTTCTGGTCGCGCTGGTTCAGAATCGTGTCGATCGCGATGGCGGACTTGCCGGTTTGCCGGTCGCCAAGAATCAGTTCGCGCTGGCCGCGGCCGATTGGGATCAGTGCGTCGATCACGACCAGGCCGGTCTGCAGCGGCACGGTGACCGGAGCGCGGTCCATGATGGGCCGGGCAGGGCGTTCGATGGGCAATCGCTCGCTCGAGGCGACCGGCCCTTTGCCGTCGAGCGGCGCGCCCAACGGGTCGATGACGCGCCCGATCAGTCCATGGCCCACCGGCACGTCCATCACACGACCCGTGCGCTCGACCTCGGCCCCCGCATGCAGGTGTTCGCATTCGCCCAGGAGCACGACGCCGATTTCGTCGGCATCGACGTTGAACGCGATGCCGTACAGATCGCCGGGAAACTTGACTAACTCCTCGAAGCCCACGCCCGGAAGGCCCGAGACCTTGGCGATGCCGGTCGAGACGCTCACGATCGTTCCGACCTCGCGCGGCGTCATCCGCGGCGTGAAAGCGTCCAACGTCCGGCTGATGCCCGCGAAGGCCTGCTCGAAGACGGTGTGCAGGCTGTCAGACGATGTGCTCAATGGTCCACCTTGGGGCTCGCGGGCACCGGTTCCAGCCCGTGGTTAGGTTCAGGCGTCGGCTTGCCGTTGGCTTCCGCCTTCGGTTCCGGCTGGGCTTCGACCTTCGGTTCCGGCTTGGCTTCGACCTTCGGCTCAGGCTTGGCTTCGACCTTCGGTTCCGGCTTGGCTTCGACCTTCGGCTCAGGCTTGGCTTCCGCCTTCGGTTCGGGCTTGTCATCCTGGCGCAGCAGTTCGCCGACGCTCTTTTCCAGCGTCGCCAGGTAATCCGCGATGCTCCAGGATACCTTTTGCCCGTTGGTGGAGAGATCAATGCCGCCGACGAGTTCCGGCGCGGTCTCGAACTGGACTTGAGCCTCCGGCGCGAAAGTTTCCTTGACCGCGCTTTCGATCGCACTTTTTTGCGCCGATGGCAGATCGAACGCGCTATGCACGCTCACTTGGTGGTTCGAGGTCTTGAAGGCGGAAGCCAACTGCTCCTTTGCCGTGCCGGAGAGCGCGCGCAGGCGGTCGACGAACATCTCACCGATGCGTTCTTCGATGCTCGTGCCGGCGAGATCCGCCAGCGTCCTTCTCGCGATGTCAACGACCTGCTTCTGGGTCCAACGGATGATTTCTCGACTCAGGCCATGCTGTTCGTTTCGTAACGCGTCCTGTCGTTTGGCGCGCAGGGCATCGGCCTCCTTTCGCGCTTCGTCGAGCAGCCGTTGACGTTCGGCCTTGGCCTCGTCCGCGGCCTTTTTCAAGAGCGCCGCGCGCTCCTGGTCGAAAGCCTCGTTCTTGTGCTGAAAGTTGTCTTGCTCCTTCTGCGCTTCGGCCTTCTTCGCCTCGGCCTGGGCGAGTTGCGCGGCGATCCCCTTCTCCCGTTCGTCAATGGCGTGGAGGATGGGTTTGTAGAGGAACCGCTTCAACAACCAGACCAGGATGAGGAAGTTGACGGCCTGGGCGATGACGGTGAACCAATCAATGGGCATGGCTCATTTTCCTGCGGCTTGGGAGATGACGTGGTTCCAAAACGGGTTGGCGAAGATCAGAATCATCGAGATCACGAGACAATAGATCGCGATCGATTCGATCATCGCCAGGCCCACGAACAGGGTTCGCGTGATCGTCGTCGCGGCATCGGGCTGTTGCGCCAGCGAGCTCAAGGCCGTCGAGACCGCCCGCCCCTCGCCGAGCGCGGGGGCGATGCTTCCCACGGCGATCGTAACACCGGTGGTAATGATCGAAACGATCGCGATCAGTGTCATGCTGTCCATACGTGTCCTTTCGTTTTTGTTGGTCTTGTCTATGTTTCGCGCGTGCGCGTGGCGGCCGCGATGTAAACGGTGGCCAGGATGCTGAAAATGTAAGCCTGCACCATGCCGGTGAGCAGGCCGAGCAGGTTCATGAAGATCGGAAAGAAGAGCGGCGCGATCGTCAGCAAGATACCGACGATCAAGGTGCCGCTCATGATGTTGCCGAACAGGCGGATGGCGAGGGCAAACGTGCGCGAGAGCTCGCTGATGACGTTGAACGGCAGCATGATGAACGTGGGCTTCAGGTACGACCTGAGGTAACCGCCCAACCCTTGCTCCTCGACGCCGAAGAGCAACACGGCGACGAATACGGCGATCGCCAGCGCCGACGTCGTCGAGAGCGAGCCGGTCGGTGGTTCGTACCAGGGGAGAATCGCGCAGAGGTTCGACACCGCGATGAACAGAAACAACGTGCCGATGAAGCCAAGGTGCTTTTCCGGATGTTGCAGGCCCACCTCCTTGATCTGCATCCGAATCGTCGTGACGACGATTTCAAGGAAGCCTTGCCGGCGTGAAATATCGCCTTCGGTCTTGAGCTTGCGCGTGATCAGTTTTGCCCCAACGGTCATCACGAGCATCAAGGCCCAGGTCGTGACGATCGTGCTATTCAGCACGACGTAACCCCACCGCCAGAAAACCAATTCATCGGGACTAATGCGCAATGCGGTTCTCCTTTTCCCATCGAGCCTGCTCTTCGGCCGCGTCGTAGCTCATGCCTTCCCTCCTGCCGCTGATTCCGCCGTCAGGCTGGAAAACCTGAGCTGCGGATGGCCGCGCGAGGCGTCTGACCACGATCACGCGCGCGATCAGAAACCCGCAGACGCACGCCACGAGCCTCGACCAATGACCCTGTGAAAAAAAGTAGAATCCGGCCAGAACCAGGCTGGCGCGCAGCAGCAGGCTGCCGACGAACCAGACCGCCGGCCTTTCGGACGCAATCCCTTTCTGGACCGTCCACCAAAGGCCGCCGAAGAAGAAGGCGCCGAGCGCGGCGCCGACAAAGAGCGCCAGGGCAAGAGTCATGACGTCACTCATCCAGATCCTCCAGCATTTCCTTGTGTTGCGAGTCGACCCAATGCCAGGCATTGAGACAGCCGAGGATCAAACCCATGAAGAGCAGCATCAGCGTCCACGAGAACCTGCTCGGATAACGATGGTCGATCCAGATACCAAGCGCCGTGCCGATCAGGGTCGGAACCGTCACCGACCAGCCGATCAAGCCCGACATGCCCAAGCCGAACCAGATGCTCTT